>NZ_CP025544.1:0-300000 GCF_003366055.1 Candidatus Chromulinivorax destructor
GTGGAACAAATTTGGCAGGATTTTTTAAAAATAGCTGAAACCGAACTTGGTATGCGTGCTGTCGAAACGTGGATCAAGGCGGTTTCTTTTTATCGTTGTGATACGGCTATGAAAAAAGTCTATCTCAAAGCTCCTAATGCCTTTGTTAAGGATTGGGTGCAGACCCACTATAGTACACTTTTTGAGACTCACTTAAAAAAGTTGTTACAATTCGATGTATTAACGATAAAGTTCTTTGTTGGTGAAGAAACAGCTGAATCAGAATTAGTTCTTCCTGTTTTACCTTCATCGGCGCCTGTTGTTATTCCAAAAAAGTCATCACCGCGAAATCAGTTTGCTCTTACCAAAAAAAATGACACGCATCATCAGGTTACCAACCGATTAAAATTACAATATACTTTTGATTCATTTGTTGTTGGTCCTAACAATTCATTTGCGTATGCAGCAGCTCGCGCTGTTGTAGACAAGCTTGGTACGTTGTATAATCCGCTTTTGTTGTACGGTGGTTCAGGCCTTGGCAAAACTCATTTATTGCATTCAATTGGTAATGATGTGTTATTAAAAAATCCTCAAGCTGTCGTGTTGTATCAGACAACTGATCGTTTTGTTAACGAATTTATTAACGCTATTCGTTTTAATCACATGCAAACATTTAATGCAAAGTACAAACAAGTGGATGTGTTATTAATTGATGATATTCAATTTATGGCAAACAAAGAGCAGACGCAAGAGGCATTCTTTCATATCTTTAACACCTTGTACGATGCAAATAAGCAAATTGTATTTTCAAGCGATATTTTACCACGCGACCTTGGAGGTCTTGCAGACCGATTAAAGTCTCGCTTAGAGTGGGGTCTTGTTGCGGATTTGCAAGTTCCACATCTTGAAACTAAAATTGCTATTTTAAAGCGCAAGGCATCAGCTCAAAATGAACAACTTTCTGACGTTGCTGCAAATTTAATTGCTCGTCGTGTGATTTCTAACGTTCGCGAATTAGAAGGTTCTTTAATTCGTGTGTTAGCATTTGCCTCGTTAACTAACCAACCAGTTACGGTCGATCTGATTGGTAAAGTACTTGGCGTTGAGCAAAAAGCTCATTCAGTTATCATCGAATTTGATGCAGTGACCAAAGCTGTGCAAAAGCATTTTTGCTATGGCTTAACTGAATTGCGTTCGCAAAACAGAACAAAAGATATTAGTTTGGCTCGCCAAGTGACAATGTATCTCATGAAAAAAGCAACCCATAAATCATTGCGTGAAATTGGTGAATTTTTAAATAGAAAAGATCATACAACTATTGCCCACGCTGTTGCTCGTATTGATGAATTACGTAAAATTGATCAAGATTTAGATGCTCGCTTGCAAAATCTTGAACGAGAACTTGGTTCTCATATCTAAATTCTTAGCGCAGATATCTATCTGCTTTATGTACTCTCTTTTAATTTTTCAATATCGCTTATCTGTGTCTATCTGTAACTTTTTGATGGGGTAGATTTGCTTGTCTGCAATGATATAATTAAGTAGATCAGCAATGGAGCGATTCTTATAGAACTTGTTTTAAAAAATTATGCACTTTGTAAATTTATGAAAAAAATAGATATGAAAACTATAAAAATGGTAATAATTTTTATGTTGGGATGGTCTTTATCGTTATGTTATTGCGCTGAAGAATCTGAGCAGACACGCCAAGAAATAATAGAACAAGCAATGATTGATTTTCCTCATCTAGTAGAATATTACGACATGATGTGTGACAAATATCCGCATGAATACTTTCATAGTTTTTATGATTATGTAGTTTGTTATCTTGCAAAAAATGATCTAGATCCTAATTTTGGGGAATTAATTTGTGATGCAATAGACTGGGTGCTTAAGACTATTGAAAATGAGTTTTTAGCAAAAGTTGATGAGGCTGATTGTGATCATACTCAAGATCCCTTATTTATATATATCATGAAGTATAAAGATACCACTGAGATCGGGCGTGTTGTAAAAAAATGTTTAGAGATGCCTTGTGAAAATGAAGAGACTTTACTTGGCAAAGTTATCAAATTAAAAAAAGACCTGTTATTTAAAAATCTGTTAGAGTTTGGTGTAGATGTTAATTCTGTTGTTTATAAACCAAGTTTGTTGTCAATTGCATGCAATTATAAACAAGATCGTATTGTAGAACATTTATTACTGGCAGGAGCTGATGTTAATACGGATGATTTTCCACTATTTATAGCAGTTGATCAAAGTTCTGCTATGCTAGACGCAAATAATTCTTTAATAACGTTTGAGCATTGTGATAAAATAGTTTCCCTTTTGCTTGATGCTGGTGCAGATGTAAATACACCAAATGATCAAGGTTGGTATATTTTACCATTTGCTGTTTCATCTCGTAATAGAAATGTGATCAGCATGATTGTATCTGTTCCTGGTATTAATTTGAATAAACAATTTTTGTTTGGGGGAACAGCTTTGCATAGGGCTGTTCATTATAATTCTATAGATATTGTAGAAATGTTACTGGATGCTGGAATAGACACTTCTATACCCAATGATGAGCGTAAAACAGCTTACGATCTTATCTATAACGATAACATCTCAATGAAAATGATGTTTGCACAAGAGCACATGAGACGTTCTATGAATTCTTGTTGTGTGATCTCATAAAATTTTTATCTTTTACAAAAAACTACGATTATATTTTGTGTGAAGTTTATATAAAAACTTACTGTATCACTTATCTTTAATAAAAAAGACCTGTTGTTTAACAGATCTTTTTCACTATGGTTATTTTTTGAGCATATAAATTTATTCAAAAGTTATATCACCTTTTACATAACTTGCATCAAAACCATAATAGTAATTATTGTAGATTTGTTTCATTGGAATATCTACAAATCTATAGGATACTGGATGATTATTTGCCGTACTAGAAAAAGCAATCTGTTTACTTTCTTGTGGTTTTATTGAGTCGACATTTCTAAATTCTGGCGTTTTTGTACGGTATACGGTTACGGCATTTTGTAAAGAGATAGTTTTAGCCGTTTTATTTGTAACATTAACTGTAATCGCGCTTATAGATGCTGTTGCAAATAAACAAGTCAATCCAAGTAGTAGAGTATTTTTTTTCTTCATATCAGTCTCCTTTTTGCATAAATAATTCAATCTGAAATTATTGTATAAAAAAAATGCACGCAAACTCTTGAGTTTGCGTGCATTTTTTATTTTAAGTGGAATTGTAAATTTGTTTTAAATTTTTATGATATAGCACAGCATGAAGCTTGCTGTTCAGGATAGAGCTGTTTTTCAATCCTTCTTATTTCAGCTTTTCTTTCAGGTGTTCTTGCAACATTTTTAGCAAGTTTTAAATCATCATGGGATGGAAAATTTGGATGAGCATGAATTAATATATCTACGATGTCTTCATAATGATAAATAGCGGCATGCCCTAATGGGCTCAATGTATGAGGCTTATGCAGTCTTTGATTTGCACCAGCATTCAATAACATTTGCGTTATCTGAATATGATTATTATCGACAGCTCGACGTAAAGGAGTGATACTTTCAGATCCCATGTTTAGATCAGCATGAGCATTAATTAAAATACGTGTGATTTCAGTATTGCATTGAGTAACAGCACAAAAAAGAGCAGTAGCTCCGCGATTGTTTCGTGAATTGATGTTAATTTGTCGGTTGATTAATAATTGAGCGCATCCTATTGCATTTTTATGTGCTGCATAATGTAATAATCCATTTTTTGCTTTATCTTGAAATTGTAAGTAATTTGGATCTATTTCGATGATGAATTTTAACATACAAGGATTATCATGTGCAATATTTGTACTTATCATGTTACCAAGATGATATTCTTTTAATCCATCATTTGGTCGAAATTCTTTGAAGATAAGATTGTAATATTCTTGATGAAGAATTTTACATTCTTCATCAAACCATAATTTGAGAATGTTCTTCATGAAGTTATGACGATGTTTCATAACAAAACGTATAGTTTGAATCTGAAAAAACCATACTCGATCAAAATCAGATTTGTCTTTATCTTGCTCATCTTCGATTAAAAGTTTAGAAAAAACTTCATTAAAATGGTCATCATTTTCATTGTTATAGATACATTTTGTTGCAAATTTTAACTCACGAGAAAAAAAAGCATCTTGTATACCAGCAGCAATAAGATTTTCAGCATTTTGAATTATTTGTCCAAACATTGGTATTTGCACATCATTATCAATATTCCCAGATTCAGCTAAGAAGTGATGAAATGCTAAAAAATCATGAAATGAAAATGGTAGGGGGTTTTTTATTTGAAGAAGACGAAAACCTTCATCAAGATGTGGATACATTCTGACGTATTCTTTTATCTCTTCAATGGTTAATTTTGGATTGTTTGTAATATTTTCATGTTCATCAAGTTGTTGCTTACAATGATTTGTACCATTGCTATTCCTGAAAAATTCTGCAGCGAATTCGGAAGATTCTTGAGCAATCGATAAGAATGATGCTTGTAAGCAAACTATAAAAAAAGTTAGTAACTTATATGATTTGATCATGAGTATTGCTTACACAAAACATTGATCTTGAATGCGTTTCTTTTTGCTACGACATAACCAACGTTTTGCTGTTCGTGTTATGAGTTCAAAGTACCATTGATTGTAGTCATGAGCATGCATATCTTGTTCAAGCCCTGCAACGGTTCGAAAATGTTCAGTGTCGATGATTACAATCTTGTGACTGTTTTTTTCTGGAACGAGATTGTCATCATGTGGATCGATCATGTAATGTAAATATTTGGTCACATCCATTGATATTTGGCGTAAGGTAGAAAGTTCTCTTTGTTGAAGCTCTTTATCTACCTCAATAAAATCGCAGATAATGCCATATACACTTGGAATTTTAATGGTTTCAAAGTGATTGTTGTATGGATCATGCCAATCTATATGTAAAAGAGGTTTTGACAGGGGCTGCCAGTACCACTTGCGAGGAAAATCTATATAGTATCGGTATTCAGGGTCTTTTGACAAAGCTTTTTTTGCATTTTCAAGATTACTAATTCTTGTAAATCCACTCAGATGTCGCATCGTACCGCTTAAAATAAATATCCAGCCAGCTTCCATACCTTTTTGTAGTGGTTCTACAATAGTTTCTGGGTGTTCAATAAATAGTTTAAAAACAAATGGGTATTTTTTATTTTTTAGGACAATTAAACCAGATAAATTTTTATAATTAAAATCTCTATCTTTTAAAATCGTAAAATCGGTAAAAGTTCTTTTGCCTTGAAGAATTTCTTTTAAAACAAGTTCATTTTGATTTTTTAGAATATTGGTATGAACGGTCTGTTCACTGGTTCTAAATTTCAAATTACCGTAGGGTAAAAGATGTTTTTTAAACCCAGATGTTTCAAGAGGTTTTTTTAATATTTTTAAGCGTAAAAATTTATTTTGAAATTTATGAAAAGGTTTTGGTTTTGTCGTTGGTTTTTTCCAAATTTCTGCATATTCTTTATTACTTGCAGTTACTGTAATGTACGGAATGGTAGGGTTTGATGGACGATGAACGCTTCGAGCAAAAATTTGTAAATGCAACGTTGTAATGATGATGAGAAAAATAAACAGCTGTCTCATTAAAGTGATCTTTCAAGAAAAATTATTCTCATAACCATGGTGAGGTATTTTGATTTTTTATATAAAAATTACAATGTACTGAGGTTTTTAATTTGAGGAACTTATGTAGTGTATAATTTTTGCATGATGTATAGTAATTTTTAGTTTTTTGTATGATTGCATTACTGCTTGTACTACACGGTATAAAAATATCATTCTTACCTAAAATAATCAAGTTACGTCTAATTCTTGCTTTTTTTTTATACTGTTTGTTATGATCCATTTTGTATGAAAGAAAATATGCGATATAAGCTATAGGGGGTTGTTATGCAAAGTCATAATTTAGAAACAAAAGAGACAAAATTGCTCAAGCATCTTGGAAATTTAAGAAAAATGATAGTTAATCATCACGATTTAGACAACTTATCAGAATTTGTTTTACATGATCTTTGTGGGCAATCTTGTTTTAATTTAAATAAAGCTGCTTATTTTATTAATAATCCAGATTTTAGATGTTTACAAGGTGTTTCTGGTTATCATGAACAAGATGTAAAAAATTTAGCAGGAAATGCATGGGATAATAAAAAATTATTTATGGCGCATATGCAAAATTCGCCATTTAACCAAAAAGTTCGCAGTAACAGTACGGTGAATTTTGAAAAAGGCAAAGCTTCAGAAAAATATATGGCAGATAAACTTGCTGATGAGCTTGAAATTAATAACCCGTTGTATGTAACGTGGGATTTAAAGCATGCAAATCACGGACTTTTAATTTATGAAGCACCTGAGCAAGAAATTATTCATGTTAAAGATCATTTATTTGATGCTTTATATTATTTAAGTTTTTGCCCAGTATTTTTAAAAGCGTAAAATTTTATTGTTAAAAAAATATAGTTCGTGTATTAAAAAAAGGGACGATTATGGGACAAGCATCTGCTAGCTTTAAAAGAAAAATTAGAAACAAATTTGTTCGCGCTATTCGTCGTGTTGAAGCACAAGAATTAAGCAAAGAAAAATATTTCAACAATAAAAAACGTGAACAGAATGCGCAAACTGCTCAGCCTGCACGTAGTTAATTGTTATTTGATTTCATACTAAATAAAAGCCTGATATTGCATCAGGCTTTTATTTTTTTTAATCAACGAAATATTATTTTTCGTTATTATCGATTGAATCTTGAACGATCGTTTGTGATTCTTGAGCAGATGGCACGTTGACAGTCGGTTGATCATCAACATCTTTGCTATGATCATGTGTGCAACCTGCATGATTACAACGCTGTTGTGGAGTTGCTACACGAACTTTTTTAGTTGTAGGTTTGCATGGTTTATCTTTTTTACAGCAGTTAGAATCAAAGCAACCAGCAAGTAAAAGTAAGCTTAAAGGTAGAATTTTTTTTAACATAGAATTTCCTATATTTCATTTCGTAAAATGGTTGCAATATCCATTGTTTTTATTTTGTTTAATGGTAATAAGCTTGCAAAAAAGCTTATAGTAAGTACAACAAAAAATATGAATAAAAACAAGTAGGGATCAAGTATAATTGGTAGATGCGTTGTGTAATAAATATTATCAGGCAGCTGTATCCATTTATAATGTTGCAAGCCAAGTCCTGCAATGTATGCGGCAAAAAGTCCGCAAAGCGCTGAAAGAGATGCGATGCTCATGCTGACGGCAAGAAAAATATTTCTGATTTTAGACGGTGTTAGACCAAGTGTTAATAAAAGGGCGATATCTTTTCTTTTTTGTGTAATGAGCATAAACAAAAGCGAGATAATATTGCTTGATGCAACCAAAACTATTAAGAGTAAGATAATAAACATCGCATATTTTTCTAATTCTAATGCCGAAATTAATGGTGCATATAATTTTTTCCATGAATAGACGTTAAGCTTTAATTGCTGCTCAAGTTTTGTAATCACCATATCTTCATGATCTTTTGATGTAAGATTGACATAAATTTGTGTTACTCCCTGGTCAGGAAAAATTTCATTAAAAAATTCTGATGAACAGTAGATAAATGCAGCATCAAATTCATCAATACCTGTTTGAAATATTCCGGTAACAAGCACTTCTTTTTGTTCAAAAGTTACTTTTTTACTCATGTTTTGATTTTGAGTATACATAATTGTAAGAGGGCTGCCAGTTGATGCGTGTAATTGTAAAGCGAGCTGTTTGCCAATAATGACGTGGTTTTTGGTAATAAGTCGATTTAAATAGTGTGGTTGATTTTTGGGCAGCACCATGGTGTGCAGGGGTGTGACTTCTTGTTCAAGCGTAGGGTTGATACCTTTGAGCTGAATAACATGTGGCGTAGCATCTGACTGGTTACTTGTACATAAAGCTTGCCCAAGAAGTTGGGGTGAAAAATTTTTAATCGTATAGACAGGGTCTTGCAAGATTGGCACAAGTTGCTGGTAATTGATTTCTTGTCCGTAGGCATCAATAAGAATTTGTGGGTAAATTGTTTGCATTTTTAGATAGGTTGCTTCTTGAAATCCTTTCATAATCGAAATGATTAACGCCAGAGAAAATGTTCCAAGAAAAATGCCACCACAACAAATTTGCATCATGGTACGAATGGTAGAGTTTTTATTTGCGGCCTGTAAGTAGCGCAAACTCATTAAAAAATATGAAGGAAATAGCATGATTTTTTTGCCGTTTACAAATTTATAAGGTTTAATGTACTATATGCATATTCTCAGTTATAGCATAAACTGTATACTTTAAAAATTGATTATTATAATTACTCTAGGCTGAGTGAACCAAATTTTTACTATAGAGTTTTACCCTACGTTTTCTACGAAAACTCCGGGGATCGGCAGGCCGGTGGGCCTGATGCACTCTTTTTTTGAAATAAAAAAGCGTATAGTGGCCGCCGCCACCCATGTTTCCGGAGATGAGCGCAGCGATGTCGTAGGATGGAATCATTCTTTTGAATTTGGTTCACACAGCCTACTGAGTATATTATTTGGTTTATCTATAAAATTTCTACGTCTATAAAAAGGAATAATTTAATGAAACATACACATTATAGATATATAACAATCATGCTTTTTATGCAATGCATCTTGTTTTTGCCTGCATGTAAAGTTCAGCAATGGGGTGAGTCGGTATTTCGGCAAGCAGATAAAGTTTCTGATTCGTATGCTGCCACCATGCGTCCATTTATAAAAACAGCGGTTATTTATGATCAATTTTCATCGGTAGCAGACTTTTCTGCACTGTTATTAACCGATGAAGCTCGTATGATTTACCTTGATTATTTTTTTCATCGTACTTTTAAAACCCAAGAAGAGCAAGACATTGCACGACAAAGATTATTAACAGAAAATGATTTTTATATAACGTTTTATGTTATTGGCTATCAACCACCCGTTATGTATACAACAAATCGTGCGATGTTCTCTGGTGAATACCAGGCTCAGGGTGCGTTGCTTGGAACAGTTGATTCGGTCTGGAAGACAACCTTACTTGTCGATGGCAAAGAATATACAGCAGCAGATATTCGTTTAGTTGAATTACCAGTAGAGTATCGTCATTTCTTTGGTGTGAACTGGAGCCAATTTAAATCTGCCTACAAAGTTCGTTTTGATCGACGAGATGAACATAATCAAGAAATTTTAACGAGTGGTAAGCATCATGTTGCATTGCATTTTAGATCAACAATTTATGATGTGAAGCTTGAATGGTTAGACGTAGCGTATAGATTTTTGGTGTAAGAAATTAATTTTTTTATCACGAAAATATAAAAAATAGACTTTTTTTTGCATAGTATGAAACAGTGCAAAAAAAGTCTATTTTTATCTTGATGCTTTAGATAGATTAAATATTTTAAACGTACAGTATAGAATACATTGTACCTGAAGCACTTGAACTCATTGAAGGTTTTAATTGGCCAATAACATTATACTTTCCTAAAGAATTTTCATCAACATATGCAAATTGAACATTTTTATATGTTTCCTTTTTGCTTGTCTTAGGATTAGTTATTATTGCATCCCAGGTGCCATCTTCTGTATTTTTTAATAACTGCCCATTTGTATTTGGATTAAATGGATTAGTCGAAGTGCTAAAATATGATTGAGATTTAGTACCTTGAGGTATTGAATCTGCTGAAATATATGTATGTCCTAAGGTTAACATCATCAAAGATAACATTATTTTTTTAATATTTTTCATGATTCTCCTTTTCTTGTAAATGCAGAACTATTATTTATTTTTATCTGCACTACTTAAAATTTAAATTTTTCTATCTGACTTAATATTACCAAACGCCCCCCCCATAAAATCAAGAGTTTGTCTGACTTGTTTTCAAATTGTGTTTTTGTAGAGATTGAATAATCTGTTTCATCTAAATTTTATAAATAAAAATAAAATATCATGGTTTTTTTATGAATGCCGTTATTAAAAATTCAAATTGAATAGAAGTGAAAATTAGAAATATTGTATTTGGTTCAGATTGTTTGTTATGGTAGTTTTGTATAAGTTATTTATAGCGAATAATTAAAAAATATGTGTGTTATCTTTCTAACAAAAAAGGAAATTTCTTATGAAAAAAATTATAAAAATTTTAGCATTATTTGGATTTCTTATGATAAATTCATATGCATTTACTGAATCTGCAGTATATGTAACTGTTAAACTTCCAAATGATACTTTTCAGCTTACTGAATTAATAAAATTTAAGCAGACTGCTTTTGGTGCTACTCTTCGTAGTGGTTCGAATCAGAATAAATTATTAAAAGGTCCTGCTGAAAAGACTTTTCATTGGAATGCTGCAAATGATAATGCTTATTATATTGTACGTGGAACTATTAATGGGCATCAAGTGGATGTAACGTTAGATGTAGCTGTATTTAAAGGTCATCGTAATTGGACCTGGAGTTTTAATGATGATGGTTCTTATAATTTAGTTAAAAATTAAGGTTGTAATTTTAATAAGTTTTTCAATGTAAAGCTTATTGGAAAACTAAATACATAAAGTATCTCTTTTGTTTATTGGTTAAAATAGTCCGGTAATTAAAAGAGATATTTTATTTTTTACAGCTCAAAAAAAAACTTTTGAATGTAATGCTGATGTGAAAAAGTTCTTATTATTAGGAAAAAGAATATTTTAATGCTCATAATAAAAGTAAATATAATATTACCTCAATCTGAAATTTAATATGTATTGTAAAAAAAGGATGTTTCTCATGAAAAAGATTGTACAATTTTTAGCATTATTTTCATTTATAATGATAAATTCATATACATACTGTGGAACAGTAAATGTGACGGTTAAGTTTCCAAATGATACCTTTACGCTTGTTGAAGCAAAGCAAAAACATTCTTGGCGTCATAAAGAATTATTAAAAGGGCCTGCTGAAAAGACTTTTCAGTGGGATGCTGGTGCTAGAGAAAATTATCATTATGTCGTAGAAGGAATTGCTGATAATAAAAATGTAAATGTCACTAAGCCTGTACATGCATTTAAAGGTCATCGTGATTGGTTGTGGGATTTTAAACCTGATGGTTCTTGGTCTTTATTATATCTTAATGAATATGGAAATTATATTCTTATTAATTAAAAGACTATGTAAAAAATAATTAATCAAAATTTTTGAACAGCAGAAGTAAATTGGCATAAAACTAAAAAGCTTATGCTGTTAAAGAATCTTTACGTAAAGAAGATGAACATGTTGCATTGCATTTTAGATCAATAATTTATGATGTAAAATTTCAATGGTTAGATGAAGCGTATAGATTTTTGGTGTAGAAAATTGATTTGCATAACTTAGATGCTAGGAGCTGATTGTATACGATTATATAATCAGTTCCTATTTTATTTATTGAACAATATAGTTTATACCGTTTGAGGTAAAGTATGAACCTGGTGCAACATATCCGCTGTATTTACCGACTCGAGTTGGGACAGTTGATGTGACTTCAAAATGAGTAAAGGTAAGAAATCTGGTATCATTCATGATTGCCAATGCTTCAGTAGGATCAATAATAATCTGTTCATAGCCAAAAATTGTTTTTTGAGTTTGGTATATCTTTGTTGAGTTGTGTAAAGATGATCTGACAATGTAATACATTCCATCAGCAACAAATATAGTGCCATCAATAATATGTTTTGTTGCAATGGTGGTATTGTTTGTTTGTAAATATTTATAGGTCAATGTTTCAGTAGAAAAGTCTTTTATCTTAGAAATAATTTTATGTGCTTGGTAGGAATAGATAACGTGGTGTTTTTTACCATCAATTATTTCTGTTGCGTTTGCAATTCCCATAAAAGCACAGACATTGTTAAAAGTATCTTTAATATTAAAAGCTTGTACTTGCATAGATAGCATGCATAACAGAGCAGTTATTATAAATTTTTTATGGTTCATGATAGAGTCCTTAAAAATTGATACGTTTATTGCATTGATGTTTATTGTGCCATCTTTTTATAGTCTGTGCAAGCATGGTTACATATTAGGCTGTGTGAACCAAATTTAAAAATAAGATACAAGCCTGCGATATCGCTTAGCTCATCTCCGGAAGCATGGGTGGCGGCGGCCACTGTACGCTTTTTTTTATGTAAAGAAAGAGTGCAACAGGCCCACCGGGCTGCAGATTCCCGGAGTTTTCGTAGAAAACGCAGGGCAAAACTCTATAGTAAAAATTTGGTTCACAGAACCTAGAATCTTTTTAGCTTTATCTTGCTAAAATATTTACTTAATTTACTATAGTCTATTTGAGTTTTGATAATAATTTTTTGTAACAAAAGGCCCTATCAATGGACAGATCAAAAATATATCTAGCAGTGGTAGTAAGTTTTTATAATTTTTTTGCTCATAGTTCTCAAGTATCTTCTTCTTATCCAAAATCATCTTTTGATTCCAATTCTTCTGTATCAGCTCTATCATATACCACTACTGTAAAAAAAATATTTGCATCATCTGATGATGATTGTATAAAAAGTTATGCTGCTCAAGCTTTAGTTTGCGCATCAATTAAGCAAAAAGTGACTTATAACATTATTTCAGATTTAGATGCATTACGTATCTCTCATTCTGAAAAATGGAATATGTATATGAATAGTTATCGAAATACCCAGTCAGGAAATACTCTTTTGATTGATGCTGTTGTTGCATCAGATGGTGCTATGATTGATTTTCTACACAGATCAGGTGTCGATTGCAATAAAAAAAATTATGAAGGGAAAACAGTTCTTCATAGCGCTGTTGATGTTCATGATACAAACCCATTGAAAGTTCGTCCATTGTTTCCTACGATAGAATTAATTTCATATTTTGTACTGACATCTTTAGAGCATTTGTCTGCATACAGATCAATGAATTCATCTATAAAGGATGCATCAGGTAGGACAGCTTTAGATATTGCGTTGCAAGAAAATTTAGATGATTCAGTTATACTATTTTTGTTAGAAAATTTTTATATACATGTATCTTTGCCTTATGAAGTGTATCTTAAAGTTCGTGATATCGTCATCAAGCATAAAAAAGAGTCTTTACTTGCTCGACTCGATAGTCAAAATTTTGCATCTCTGGTTACGACTCATCAACAGGTGCAAACAGTTGGAACGTACGAAGGTAATAGAATTCGCTCGTTGAGTGAAAATGATAAATTTGATCAAAAACAGACAGATAAGCTTATGAATTATAAGCCTTTTGCAGCTGTTCAATCATTATATGCCCCTGCAAAAAAACAAATATATAAACCTATGGGTTTTGATATTAAGCAGCAATATGAAGGGCAGCATAAAAAATTATATTAGGTTGAGTGAATCAAATTTTTACAAGAGATTTTTGCCCTAGGTTTTCTATAAAAATTCTCCAGATCTGCAGGCCAGTGGGCCTGATGCACTTTTTTAAATCTTAGTCAGGTTTAATTTCTCAACTTTTGCATAGATTGACGTAGTTTTTCATTAAATAAGCGTAACGTGGCCGCCGCCACCACTGTTTGCCAAGATGAGCTCAGCGATATCGTATGATTGCATGCTACTTTCACAGCCAAGAGATGCGCCGTTTTTGTCTTCTGTAGCTTTTAACGATGGTTCAAGCATCAGTGTATTAATTTGTATGGGTACTGATTCTATTGATTTTAGCGCATGTTTTTTAATATCATAATAGAAAAATTAAGATGTTTTTTAAGTGTCTATTAATCTATTAATTGGAAATTAAAAATATGAAAATAGTAAAATTATGCCTGTTATTACTCATCTGTTTATGCCAAGATTTTTTTATACTATCTCAAGAATTACAGGTTACATCTATTGTTAAGCAACCAGCTGATCTATCTTTGGTGCAATTTGCACATTTGGATGATAGTTTTAATTTTTTACAATCACAAAATATTTTAGATCAATCTTTTCAAGATTTTGTATTAGAAAATTTATCGTTAGACTCTACTGATAATCAAAACCCAAATGATACATTGACAACAATTGTTCAGCAAGCGCATGGACTTGTTTCAGACACTTTAAAGAATAGATTTTTTTCAGCTATAAATTGTATTATTGATAGCGATGAAAATTTAGATCAGATTGAAGATCCAATATTTATATATGTCATGAGTCATAAAGACGACTTTATGAAGCCTATGATGCGTACATGGGTAGAAGAATGGGAAAAAACTTTAGATCAAGATGGTTTTCCTTTGTTAAACTGGTGTTTGAATCATGTAGAAATAGCAAAATTGTTAGTTGATTTAAAGGCTGATATCAATATGCAAGATAAAAGTGGTTGGGCTCCTTTGCATTATGCTGCCTTTAAAAACTGTCCTAAAAATGTTCAAATGTATCTTGATGCAGGCGCTGATATTAATATTCAAAATGATATGAAATCAACTCCATTGCATATTGCAGCTTGGCAAAACCATATTAACATCGTTGGGATGTTAATTGCTCAAGGTGCAGACTTGAATCGAAAAGATTTGCACGGTAATACCCCATTATATGTAACAGAGTATAGAGGGATTATTAATATGCTTATTGCAGCTGGAGCAAAGCTTGATCATCAAGACTTAATGGAAGATTCAACAACATCGAATTATAGAAAATTTGCATATCATGCAATAAAAAATGCGCGGGAGAATCAAAATAATCAAGTTGATAAGAAAAAACAGATTGCTTTAACAGCTAAAATACGACAACTTTTTCCCGATAAAAATTGTCATTGTGTTGTATCATAATACACGTACATAAAATATATATGGAATTATGAATGAACAATATAATAAAGCTTAAAAAAATAGAATTAATACTATTTTTTATAATGAGCTTGCAAGGATTCTTAGTTGCATCAGTACCAAATAAACGTCAAATAATTATTGATGAAATAGTTAAAAAGTTTATTGGTTTAGCAGATGGCTTTGATTTTTTGAAATCGCAAGGTCGTATAGATCAATCATTCTGTGATTTTTTAGAACTAAATTTATCGTATGATGATGAAGAACAAGATGCTAATGCAGGTGAGGTTATTGAACGAGCAATGAATGTTATAGAACAACCGATGCAAAAAATATTTTTATCAACGATAAGCAGTGCAATAGAAGAACAAAAACGTCTGGATCAGTTTGACGATCCGATATTTTTATATGTTATGCAGCATAAAAATGATTATATGAACGATATGGTTTGCCACTGGGTTAATATTCAAGATGATGAAGGTAAAGCGCTATTGCATACAGCAGCTTTCAATGATACTACAGAAGTTGCAAGCATGTTGATTGGTGCAGGTGCGCATCTTAATCTTCAGGATAATCATGGTAAAACTCCATTACATTATGCAGTTTTATTAGCTGATGCATCTGATGTTGCAACTGAATTATTGCTTGCAGGTTCAAATATTAATGCGAAAGATAATGATGGGCTGACTCCATTGCATTATGCTGCACATAGAGGAAACTTACAGGCGGTCTATTTTTTTATTCTTGCAGGCGCTGATATGAATATTCAAGATCATCATGGCAAGACAGCTGAACAAGTAGCAGGCTCTTTTGAAGTGCATGCTTGTTTTTTACAAAATAGAATTATGAAAAATTTAGGTTGCACGATATCATAAATTTTTTAATTATCGCTATGAATTTTTTGTTTGAAAGATCTTTGATATTTTATGATCTTTAGGTACTATTGCTCCACTAGTTTATTAAAAATAAGTATGAAAGATTTTTTTGATGAAAAATATACGAACAAAAATTGTATTTTTGAGTTTTTTACTACTTTCTTGTTATAGCGTGCAAGCTATGGAAAATAACACTATGACACTATCACGTTGTTTGATTCAAGCTGCTTATCAAGCAAAAGATCAAGGTGATGAGCTACGAGCTCGTGAATTATTTGCAAAAAACAAACGATATAAACAGTTTGAACAATCTGCGCAGTATGAAAATTTAGTTACAGCAGTTATAGCAAGAGATTATGAACAAGAACGTGCTATACTTTTTGTATTAATGGAAAATTCTGGAAAATTATAAGTTCTACATGCAATTTTAAGAGAGAAAATAGGATGCACATTTCTTGCATCCTATTTTCTCTCTTTTGTTATTTTACCAGCTCGGTTGCGTGAACCAAATTTTTACCAAAGAGTTTTGCCCTCCGTTTTCTACAAAAACTCCGGGAATTTGCATGCCAGTGGGCCTGATGCACTCTTTTTTAAAACTTAGCCAGGTTTAATTTCTCAAAGTTTGCTTCGTTTTTTGCATAGATTGACGTAGTTTTTCATTAAATAAGCGTATAGTGGCCGCCGCCACCACTGTTTCAGGAGATGAGCGAAGCGATATCGTAGGATTGTACGCAACTTTTAAATTTGGTTCACACAGCCTAGGTTGCGTGAACCAAATTTTCACTTATATTCATTTATTTTTGCATCAATAATTGGTTTAAGGTTCAGCCATGCATCAGCAGTTGTATCCATAGCTATTTGAGAAATTCTTGCAAGATTATTAATTGATAAATTATGAGAGTTAATAAGCTCACTGCACCATACGGTTTGTGCAAATTTATGTCCCGGACTAAATTGAGGAGACTTTTTATAATTTCCATATTTTTTATAAAATTCACCTGGTCCAAAAGCTTGGTCATACCATAATTTTGCAGTTTCATCTTCTGGGCATCTGCTCGTAAGTAAAATATTAAAAAAAGTTTCTTGAATAGTTAGCTCATCTTGCGGAGTTGCGATTGTCGATAATTTTTTATCACTATATTTATGTGCAAGAAGTTGTTGCATGATTGAGCCAATACGCATTCTTTTGTTACGATCAAGTGGTTGTTCTGAGTAGGTGTAGTCTTGATCAGATTTCCATTGATAATCTTTAATTTTAATATCATTAAGAGGTTCAAGTTCACAAGCTAGTCGAGCAATTGATTCATCGATGATGATTGGGTGCGTTTCAGATAAGGTTAGATTTTGCATGCTCAGCAATTGATTATTACTTGAAAATAATAATTGCGCTATGAAGAATACGTTGAAAAATAGATGAACAGATATTTTTTTCATGATGCTACCTTTATATACACAGGATTGAAATCATAACTATTTCTGACCAGGATGATGCTACAATTATTTTCAAATCATTGTCTACTTATTTCTTGAATATTTTTTATAACGCTTTGTTTGTAGATATATTTACATATTTTTTTCAAAACGCTCAATCTGATTATGTTTTGTAAAAAGCAAGAAATTTATTAACTTTTTTTAATTGAGCTCAGCTATATTTTCTATTAGAATTGTAATAAATCATTTCATTATTTATTACATAAAGCGCATTTCATGAAAACAATATACCAATCATTCTGGGGCTTTTTGCTCGTCACTCATATCATGTTACTTGCAGCGATGGATGCACCAAGCTTGCATCATGAGCAGGTTTGTCATCAATTATGCAATACATTAACAAATCAAGATGAACAGAAATTTCCAGTTGTTAATACTTCACAGCAGACTGAATGTGATGAAGAAAAAAGCGTCATGAGTAGTGTAACTACTTCAACCCAGCATGATTTTATTGAATATTCTTTTCTTGCTCATAACAGTTTATCATCGATATCTGCAATGGTATCAAACCTTGTACGTCGCATTAATACTTTAGAAGGAGCTGTTGCTCAAAAAGATCATCAAATAAATGAACTTCAGGCCAAAGTGGCAGATTTTGAAGAAACTAGAAAATTATATAGTGGTGTTTATAAAGAATTACCTTGTATTGTAAGAAATATGCATGTTTTTAATGACAATATTCATCATCTTAATCAAAGAGTATCACATCAAAAATCTTTTATTATTAATCAAGCAGCAATAGTAGAGCAAAATCAGCAGTATCTTGCAGAATTTATACATCAGCATAAAACTGAAATTGAAAAAGTTGAGAATCAAATTTGTAAACAAAGCTGCCGACAAGAGACAATAGAATCAAAGTTGAAAAAATTATGTGAAATTGAAACTCAAGAGTTGCAAAGTAATCAAACTCGTCTTGAAAAAGAGCTGAAGGCAAATAAAGCATCAATGAAAGCTCTTGCGGCAATTAATTCTCAAAAGCAAGCTTGTGGGAAAAAAAGAGCTATTGCACGGACAACTAATTTAAGTGAAGTTGATCAAAACTTTGATTTGATGGTAGATATCGATTTAGAATCTTTAGATGGATTTATTCCAGAAACCCAAGAAGTTTTTGTGCCATCTCATTCTGCGCTTGTATCAGTAAGTTCGCAAGAATCATCCAATTCGAATCAAAGCACTCCTTTGCATGTTGCAAAAAGAACGCGTTTAGCAAGTAAATAAGATGAGGTTGAGTGAACCAAATTTTTACTTTAAAGATTTACCCTACGTTTTCTAGCAAAACTCCGGGAATTTGCTGGCCGGTGGGCCTCATGCACTATTTGTTTACATGAAAAAAGCGTAACGTGGCCGCGGCCACGACTGTTTGCCAAGATGAGCGAAGCGATATCGTAGGTTTTTGTGCACGTGTACATTTGGTTCACACAGTCTAGTCATAGAAAAACATATAGTTATTAAGACGATTTGAGCCTAAAAAATTATGAAAGAATCTGTGGCATGCACGAAAAAATTATACAATTTATAACAAATTTAATTTTTATGGTAACAATATTATCAGTTTGCGTGATAAAGATATCATGTAGCGATAATTTTTTGGCTGATCTTAATCAAGGTACTTCAGTTATCTATTGGTCAGAAAATAATGGCGATGGAAATGAAGAAGAGTTTCTTCGTGAATTGAGAGCTTTTGATACAACTTTACAAAAAAAATTACGTACACCGTGCCATCACCATAAAATTATTGTAGAAAACGATTCGTTTCCTGAAGAATCAGACCAATCTGATAGAGAACTTATTCGTCATGATGCCAATACGAGAGCTATTGAAAATAATACGAGCAAGATCTGTTGTTGTGCTATCTCATAGTAAGGAATTAGATCAAATGGAAGAAGAAATTTTAGATATTGTTAATGACCAAGATGAGGTTGTTGGCGTTATGACTCGATCGCAAGCTTATGCAGAACATAGATTATCATCGACTCGAGCTGTATGGCTTATGATTAAAAATCAACAAGGAGCTTTTTGGATTCCGCAACGGTCTGCAAGCAAGGTAAGCTGTCCATCAGCTTTAGATGGTTCTGCTGTCGGGCATGTGAGTTCTGGTGAAACGTATGAGCAAGCAATGGTACGAGAAGCTCAAGAAGAGCTTAATCTCAACCTTATGAATTTGTCATATCGCTGTCTGGGTAAGTTAACACCAACAACAGGTTCAGTTGCTTTTATTGCAGTTTTTGAATTACAAGTGTCTGATGATTTTGTTATTGATTATAATGCAGAAGATTTTTCAGGGTTTTTTTGGTTAACTCCTCAAGAAATTATAAAAAAATATGAAGAAGGCTGTAGCATAAGAAAAACGTTAGTTGCTATCATGAAAACTTTTTATTGAAAAAAACATCGTATATAAAATTTAGTTTACAAAAGCTCATAGTATATTAATAAACTATTGCTAAATAATTCATCAACGTGAGATTATAGCGTGACGTTTTTTTATAATCATTGAAAGGGTTTGTATGGTAAAAAAATGTATTATCATGCTTGTTAGTTATATTTTTTTACATGGTAATTGTTTTGCAAGTGAGCAAAAAAAACAAAAAGTGCAAAATTATCACAATCAACATGTTAAAAAAATTCCTGATAGTAGTTGTATGGAGACGTTACATCCTATAAAAATTGCAACTGGTCCTGTTACAAAAATATATGAAGATGGTACGCGTGAAACTGATTTTAATAATGGCTCAGGAGCTTTTCTTGTAGAAAATGGTCAGGGTTTTTATTATTATATTCATACAGAAGATATGAAAGAATCTAAAAGATAGTTTTTTAAAATTTATTAATAATGCAGTGATAATTTTTTAAATAAAATTCTTCACTGCATTATTTTTTTTAAATATTTTATTTTTTGTTGGCAGTGTGTATGGTATAATTATAAAGTCTTTTTTACCTATTTTATAAGGTTTTTTATGATACAAAAAATTAAATTCTTACTATGCTGTATACTTTTTTAAATGATTCATCTGCTTGCGCATCGCAAGAATTACAAGCAGTTTATAATTTTAAAGATGAAGTTGCTCATTATATTGAAAATTATAAACATATTCATGAGGCTTTTAGTTTTTTACAATCACAAGATTTAGTGACTCAATCTTTTCATGAATTTTTATCTGATAATTTAGTGCAAGATGATAATGAACAAGATCTGCGGGAAGTTAATTTTGGGGACGTTGTTGAGCAATCGCATCTGATGATTACAGATATTATACACGAAGAATTTACTGAATGTCTTGATGAGCTTTTTTTGCTTCCAAATTATAAGCTCAAGTCTATACAAGATCCGATTTTTTTATATGTGTTACATACTCAAAATTTTTTAATAGAGGGCTTGCGGCATCAATGTTGTCAAGAATGGGCACAAGTGCAAGATGCTTCTCGTAAAAGTCGATTGCATCGTGTAGTTACAGATAAAAACAGGGCGCTGATTTCGATTCTTATTGATGCTAAAATTAATCTTAATATTGAAAATTATACAGGAGCTACGCCATTGTTTTATGCTGTGCATGATGCCTTGCGTTCTGGGACGCTTGATATAGTTGATATGCTTCTCAATGCGGGAGCGGATTATACTATACCTTTGCATAATGGATGGAGTATTTTGCATAAAATAGTTTTTTATGCAAATTGTTCAATGGCATCAAAGTTCATAAAACTTGGTATGAATATAAATATACAAGATATTGAAGGAAATGCTCCAATGCATGGTGCAGCAAGATGGAGTTCTAAAAAAATTATGAAATTGTTGATTAAAAAAGGTGCTGATATCAACATACAAAACAATAAAGGATTGACGCCTTTACATTTTGCAGCAAGATTTGGGCATGAAAAAATTGTATTGATGCTCATACATGCTGGGGCTAATATTGACATTGAAAATTATGAAGGTGAAAAAGCTGAAGATGTTCACGTCGTTGAGTCTGAGGAAAAAGCTCAAGTTATTAAAAGAATATTTAAAGAGTGTAGGCAAGGCACTATGCAATCTGATAATCAGCATGCATGTTGTTTTATTTCATAAAAATAAAGTAGGTATATATGAAACGTTGTTTTGGTGTTCAAGAGTTATATGCACAGTATCATGACCAAGAATGGGGTGTTCCTGTGCATGATGATCGATTATTATTTGAAATGTTAATTTTGGAAGGTGCGCAAGCTGGTCTGAGTTGGGAGACTATTTTAAAACGTCGGCAAGGGTATCGCGATGCGTTTTATAATTTTGATGTGGTGCAAGTTGCCAAAATGTCTGACGAGCAATTAGAAGCATTGCGAAATAATGAAGGTATTATTCGTAATCGTTTAAAAATTTATAGCACGCGTCAAAATGCTCAGGTTTTTATGCAGATTCAAAAAGAGTTTGGTTCCTTTGATGCTTACTTGTGGAGATTTGTTAAGAATCAGCAATTAGTTGCGTTGCGAAAAAGTATGACTGATGTTCCAGTGAGCAATGCAGAAAGTGATGCATTATCAAAAGATCTTAAAAAACGTGGCATGAAGTTTGTCGGATCAACAATTATGTACGCGTACATGCAAGCGGTAGGTTTAGTCAATGATCATATTGTTGATTGTTGGCGCTATGGAAAATAAATAAAATAATCGAAAGAACTCTTTGTTAATCATTCAATGTATAAAATATGTCTGTCTAGCTTATCTGAGTTTTGATATAAATCATGCTATGCAGATAGATAAAAAAAATGTTCAAGCATCACCGCCACCATTGTTTAAGGAAGTAGTTGCAGTTGCTTGTCATGTAGTAGAGCTTGAAGTTGAACCTGTTGCGATGAGTTTGCCTGAACATCATCACAACGTTGTATATCATAGTTATCTTCGTGACTGTTGTCAGGGTGTAAACCATCAATGTTCGCAGTGTATACAAGGATGTAGCAATGAATACAGGTATGTTCAAGAATCATGTCATGCATGCAATAAAAAATGGTATTGCAAATTGGCTTGCATGAAAAATTGTTGCTGTCCTGATAACGATGATACTCGTCCTCATATTTGTATAAGATTGTGCTGCCAGCCATATCAATTAATACAATGCCAAGAAGGTTATTATAACAATTGTTGTTATGTAAATTGTTGTTTTAATCCATGTGATCGCCTGGATAGTTGTTTTTTTAGGCAAAGTTGTACAGGCCGACTTGATGAGCATCCCGATGTTTATTGTTGTTTAAAAGATGAAGAAAATTATCTCATTTCTTGTTTGTGTATAACTCCTATGATGCCTTGTATTATACCGGTTATTATTGTTTCTCAGTGTTGTCTTACTTAAAAAGAAAGTTATATGAAAAAAATAGTTTTGTTACAGAAAATAATGATGGTATTACTACTATGTGGCATCCACCAATTACTGATACCAAGTGAAGATAGATTAGTTGATACCATGCATGGCCTTCATGAAAAATTAGTTGAGCTTAATACCAAAAGTGCAGGTTGTTGCCTTATTCCAAGTCCATGTTATCAACTTTTTTTAGCTCAACAGTATAAAGAAACTGCATACAATTATCATAATGCAGAAATATGTGAAGAAAAAAAATTATTTGATTTGCATGAAAAATCAGAATTTGATAGCAGTAATTGTTCTATAAGCATTGCGATTGGGACTATCTGCCCGGTGCCTTTGTCAGCTGCTCTGGTTGCATCAAGTGTTGTAGCAACAGAATTTTCATTGGTAATGCTTGGATCTGCTGCATGCTGCTGTTGCCTAGGCTGTGCGTTGTGCTCATATTCGAATATAAATTTTTATCAATACCAAGATCTTGTACAAAAACAGCTTGCGATTAAACAACTGTATACGCAAGGATATGTAGATAATGAATGCAAAGAATATTTAAAAGATTATAGAAATGCTTACCATGTTAGTAATGCAGATAGTACCAGGTCTGCTTTTGTATATTTTGGAATAGAAAGAGAAAATAATTAAAATGATATATACAATTAAAAGACAATATCTTTTGGTATGGTCAATCTTATGTTTAACAAATTTTTTATCTGCATCAGAAAATTCAGATGAATTTATGAGTATTTTAAGAATGCAAGAACGTGCAATTTCTCAAGAAGTATTAACGCAAAAAATGTATAATTTGCAATCAGGAATCAACTCATTAGATAACGAAATGGGGCTTGCATGCATTTGGTGTAATCTTCCATGGCAGAATGCAAAGTATGCAAAAGAGTATAAAGAATTAAGCTTGCAAGCTGTTGATACTGCTATCATAAGTCATGAAGAATCAGAATGTCAGCCTGCTATTACGTGCATGAGGCTTACACTTATTGCTGAAGCTTGTTTTGGTGAAGGTTTTGCAATTCCTTTCATATGCGGAAGTTCGACTATTGTACCATCATTAATTGTGGCTCCGGTATGCTGTGTTATTTCGTCGTATGCTTCTTATCATGCAATTGAATTAGAACAAGTTAAAAAAAATGCTGAAACTCAGCTTGCAATTAAGCAGCTGTATCTTACAGAAAAAGTTGATGAAAAATATAAAAATCATTTAAGAAAGCATAAAAATGCTTTTTACATGAAGGATCGTCACGGCAATATTGTGTATGATCGATAATAGAATATTTTGAAATTGTAGAAAGTTTTGTTTGTATGAATAACGTTATAAAATTTTTAATGGGCCTTAGTATGTATGTTTGTAGCATACAAAGTGCTCAATTTGATAAAAGAAATAGCACACCTTGCGCACCTCCTTTGTATACAGTTGTTGCTGTATCAGTACAAGAAGATGGTCACGATCGATCATTTGTAGGTATACATGAAGTTCATAGTAAGCATGCTCAGGCTGTATCGCTTCCGGTCGTACAAGTATCTCAACCAAAACCTACTGAAATAAATCATGAGTATCATAGCTATTTGCGAGATGTTTGTCAGTGTGTTGCTGTTCGATGCAGTGCAATTACAGGCTGCTGTGGTAATGAATGTAGGTTTATTGGTGAGACATTTGATTGTCAGGATGATTGCTATAATGATTGTTGTTATGCCAACGTATGTTTTAATCCTTGTGATCGCATGACGCAAATTTTCTTTGATGATACTCGCGATGTTCGTCCAGATGTGTATTGTTGTTTACAAGATCCTGATCATTGTGTAACTTCTTGCGTATGCATACCTCTGACTTTGGTAGTTGCAATTGCTACCGCACCAATTACTATTCCAATAAGTTGGTGTTGTCGTTAAAATTATCAAAATATAAAGAGATTTATTCTATGTTCTTGTTTTTTAGGCTGTATGAACTAAATTTTTACGAGAGAGTTTTGCCCTACGTTTTCTAAAAAGACTTCGGCAATTTACAGGCCGGTTGCCCTGATGCATTATATTGCAAACTAAAAAGGCTTAAAGTGGATCTCGCTACCAATATTTCGGGAGATGAGCGTAGCGATATCGTAGGATTGTATCTTAATTTTTAAATTTGCTTCACACAGCCTAGATTTTTCATTCGTTTTCAGATGGTTTTTTAAATGCTTCCGAAATGTTGGTAGTAATAATTTTTAATATTTGATGAAGTTGATATAGCCATTTTTTAGCAATTTCTTTTGATAGTATACAAGTTGCTTTTGTTTTGTACGACTTTTTCATCCAACGTAAAAAATTATTATATGATGGTCTTTTCTTTCCGTATCTGTTACGAAGTGGGTAAGCGGGGCTTATTTGTAGCATAATATTTCCATGCTTATCATTATATAACATCATAAAATAGTCATGATCTACAATGACATATTCATCTAATAGGTCGCATGGTTCATAAGGAACATTTTTTTTTGGATTTTGATTGCGATATTGATTTACAACAATTCCAAGATCTTGTATGTCATGAGGTAAAGGGAGTTTGTTTTCTAAGCATTTTTCTAATATTTTAATAAATTGTTCAGTCAGATCGCGAGCATCTTTTCCTTTGTTAATACTCATTTTATGATTGTATTGCATAAAATGTATTGTTGGATTGTAACAACAATGAAGTTGATCATATGGATGACTTAATTCAAGGACTATTTTTTCGTTATCATTGATACTAAATGTTCGTAAAGATTTTGGGGTGATTTTGAAATAGTATTTAATATGATGATCATCAATGACTGCTTGCAATATATTAAAGTGATCGATTGCTGCAGGTGATTGCAAATCTTGCATATAAGCAAGCGTAATTAATGACTTGCACATTGCCAAAGCCTGCGCGCGTACCCATGTACAATCATCAAAAGATAGATTGCTTCTAAAAATTTTTCGACTTTGTGCATCAAAAAAAGTCCATGCAATAGTTAGATCATAAGCAGGGTCTCCTTGAGCAATGCTACTAAAACCAACGACTGCTTTAAGTTTTTTGTTTTCAATTAAGAGGTTTTCTGCACTCATATCCCCATGAATCCACACGGGTTGCCCTTGATAATTGCTGTGAAGGGCCTCGTTCCATAAAATTTCATAAGGTTGTATGTCAATGAAATTTGATAATTTTTGTAAGGCATCCATTGTTTGTTTGTGGTAAATACGTAAAGATCCCCCACGATGAAAATTATGTAATCCTGGTACTGGAGCATGAAGCGTATGAACAGACTCTAACTCTTTTAAAAACTGTGCTAATGATACAGCGATATCAGATAAATTAAGGTCGTTTTGATGCAAATTATCAGCACTTTCACCTGAGATCCATTCATAGATAGCCCAATGAAATGGATAATATTTTGTAGGTTTTCCTAAAGCAATTTGTTTTGATATAGGAATAGAAATATGTTCAGCAATTTTTGGTAGCCATGCTTGCTCTTTTGTGATATTTGATGCAGAGAGTGATACGCTTGGCAAGTGTAGTAATAAATTATTACCTAAGCGAAATGTTCTTGTATTATGACCTTGTGTTTGCGCTGGTCTTATATCAAAATGTTGAAATTCTGGAAATTGGTCTTTGATAAGTTGTTGTGCAGTGAGTTCATGTATAATAATTTTCAAAATTGTATCTTTATTGTAAGATGATTTTGTTTAGTTTTGTATATTTAATAGATTACAGTGGCTTTTTATTTTCTATGATTTTGTAAAAAATGCAAGTTGATTTTGTATGTATGGCATTATCATTACATAAACAAATAAAGTTAACAACTGACCTAAATAAATTGAATGGAAAGTGACTGCAAGATACAAAACTAATTTTTTTTAGGCTGTGTGAACCAAATTTAAAACTTGTGTACAATCCTACGATATCGCTTCGCTCATCTCCGCAAGCAGTGGTGGCGGCGGCCACGTTACGCTTATTTAATGAATAACTACCTCAATCTATGTAAAAAACGAAGTAAACTTTGAGAAATTAAACCTGGCTAAGATTTAAAAAGAGTGCATCAGGCCCACCGGCCTCCCGACCCCCGAAGTTTTCATAGAAAACGCAGGGCAAAACTCTATAGTAAAAATTTGGTTCACAGAACCTAGAGCATAAAAATAAAACCGCCGAGATAATTAATATTTTTATCTCGGCGGTTTTTCTATTGAAATATAGAATTATTTACAAATTACTCAGCATCAACGTCGATTGGACCTTGATTGTTTGGTGCATCATTTGCATGATCATCACCAGCTGATTGAGCAGCTTGTGCATATTTTCCAAGTGTCTCGATGCTTTTCATAAACTCTTCAGTTGCATCGTTTAAGCCTTGTAGATCTGAAGCTTTGTCTTTCAGTTCTTGTTTAGCTTTATCGATCGCTTCCTGTACTGGAGTTAATTCTTCTGCTGTAATTTTTTCTTTATTATCAGCAAGCAATCTTTCTGCTTGAAGAATCATACCGTCAAGTTTGTTACGAGCATCTACTAATTCACGAGCTTTGATATCTTCAGCTTCGTGTTCTTTAGCATCTTGTACCATTTTTTCGATATCTTCTTTTGACAAACCACCACTGTTTTTGATCGTGATTGAATGTTCTTTGCCAGAATCTTTATCTTTTGCTGTTACGCTTAAGATTCCGTTTGCATCGATATCAAAGATAACTTCGATTTGTGGTACGCCACGAGGAGCTTGTTTGATGCCTTCAAGCATAAACTGACCAAGTGATTTATTATCTTTAGCGAATTGACGTTCACCTTGTACAACTTGGATACCAACAGAAGGTTGATTGTCAACAGCAGTTGAGAACACCTGAGATTTTTTTGTTGGAATAGTTGTATTACGTTCGATCAATTTCGTTGCGATTCCGCCTTCAGTTTCGATACCAAGTGACAATGGAGTTACGTCAAGTAGTAAAACGTCAGTTACGCTTCCGCCTAAAATCCCACCTTGAATAGCAGCACCGATAGATACAACTTCATCAGGGTTTACTGATTGGTTAAGATCTTTACCAAAGAACTCTTTTACTAACGCTTGTACTTTTGGAATTCGAGTTGAACCACCAACTAAGATAACTTCGTTGATGTTAGCTTTTGCAATTTTTGAATCAGCTAAAGCTTTTTTACAAGGTTCTAATAGTTCTTTGAAGATGTCTGCACATAGGCTTTCAAATTTAGCACGGCTTAATTTTAGTACTAAATGTTTAGGTCCTGAAGCATCTGCAGTGATGTACGGTAAGTTGATTTCAGTTTCTTCTAAAGCTGAAAGTTCTTTCTTCGCTTTTTCTGCAGCTTCTTTTAGACGTTGTAAAGCCATTTTGTCTTGGCGTAAATCAACACCTTGTTCTTTTTTAAATTCATCAATGATGTAGTTTGTGATTACGTCATCAATGTCATCGCCACCAAGTTTGTTGTTACCACTTGTTGCTTTTACTTCGATAACGCCATCTTCGATTTCAAGAATTGAAACGTCGAATGTTCCGCCACCAAAATCGAATACTGCAATAGTTTCTGATTTTTTCTTTTCACAACCGTATGCAAGTGCTGCAGCTGTTGGTTCGTTGATGATACGACGAACGTTTAATCCTGCGATTTGTCCTGCATCTTTTGTTGCTTGACGTTGCGCATCGTTAAAGTATGCAGGAACTGTGATAACAGCTTCAGTTACTTTTTCGCCGATGTAATCTTCTGCAACTTGTTTTAATTGGCTTAAAATTGCTGCTGAGATTTCTTGTGGTGTGTATGTTTTGCCTTCGATATCAAATACAACATCACCATTTTTATCTGCAGTTATTTTGTATGGATAGTTTTTAATTTCATCTTTGATTTCTTCGTACTTGTGTCCGATGAATCTTTTTGCTGAATATAATGTATTAAAAGGATTTGTTACTGATTGACGTTTTGCAACTGTTCCTACAAGTCGCTTGCCATCTTTTGTGAAAGCTACGATTGATGGAGTTGTGTTTCCGCCTTCTTTGTTAGGAATAACTTTTACAGTTGTTCCTTCCATGAATGATACTACTGAGTTGGTTGTACCTAAATCGATTCCAATAATTTTTGACATATTATCGTCCTTATTTTATGTATGAGCCATCGATAATTTATTACTTGAAATAATACACTTCATGTTTAAATCTGTCAACAGGTTTGTAAAAAATATGAGTGAATTTGACTCATATTGTCTTCGTCTTGGTATTATAGATAAGATTATCGTCTTTATTTTTTGATATGATTTGTTTATTGTATACATTCTAATGTATTTGTTCTTTGTTAATCAATAGATGCATGTGGTTTTTTGGCTTTGTTAAGCCTTTTTTTAATCTGAATCAATATTTTTTTCAAGAATTTTTTTTGATTTTTACCTACTAGATTGACTATTCGTGTAATGCGTGCTTTGTTGACGGTGTGAGTTGCTTTTCACCGAATCGGAGGGTTTTTTTGAAAAAAATTGAAGAAATAGGGGATTTTTTTGTGTTTATTTTTTGACGAATCACTTTGCTGTTCGTGTAACGCAATCTTATTTTACTGGTTTTGTGTCTGGCGGAGCTTTTTTTGTATTTTTCAGCGATTTTTGAGAAAAATTGCTTTGTTTTTGTTGGTAGTTTTTTTTAAATCTTGTTGGCTGGTGCTTTTGTGTGCTCGTTTTGGTCGTGGGTTATTATTTTTTCAGTGTGATTCTGTATTTTATTGTGACTTTCATGGCTTTATTATGCCATCTCTGTTGATGGATATTTTAAGAGAGTTTATAAAAATATATTTCAAAATTTTTATAAACTCCGTCTCACAGCTAAGCCTTATACTTGCGGGGGAAAATCTATGGGGGGGCTTATCTATTCGTCTACGTTTTTTTATTCTCGACAAGGACTTTTTATTTAATTAACTCCTCCCCTTTTTTAGATAAGGACTTTTTATTTAATTTACCTGAAACGATAGAAGTGGGGGAGCGCAGGAAGCTGCAAGGAGGTATTTTATTATGATACAAGCAATATACATACAAAGAATATAAGGATGTGTAATTTTATATTAAAGCAATAGAAGAGAATACAAGCATAACAAAGATTAAAGATTAAGAATTGGAGTAAGGACTTTTAACTAAGGATAAGGATTAAAAATTATAGTAAGGATTATACTATTAAAATTTACATGAATAATTGTATCAATGTATAGCGGTCAATTAGATAGATTGCTATGTTGAAATAATGATACAAATCAGATTGATATAAAAAATTAAAGCTATACAACTTGAGGAAATAAAAAAGGAGATATCGTAGGGATCTCCTTTTTTATTGTTATTTTATTATGATCACGTAACAGTCGTAACTTAATTTATATATGTAGTGTCTGCAGGTTTATATTTATATGCTGCGTGACCAAGCGCCATACGTCTTAAATCTTGTGATTGAATAGATGTAGTTGAATTAACTGGTATGTGATGGATACTTTGATCTCTTAATCTTCTGCGAGCTGGAGAAACTTGGTTATTTGTTTTTTTAGATCGCGGTGAGAATGGAGATGACGGGAATTCATCCATTTCATTTGATGCAGGCTGCGGTAGATTAAGTTTATACAGTCCATCAGCTGATGGATTTGGTGTTGATTGTATAGAACCTGAAGTCGAAACAGTTCCTTTTTCACTTGGCTTTTTTACATCAGTAGATTCATAACAAAAGTCGTACAAATTCATTCTTGAAGGGTCATACACTTCAACTTTCGATGATGATGCAGAACAGATCCATAAAAATGAAAATGGGTGAGCATTAATATTTGTCGTCAGAAAACAGAGTCCAACTGAAAAAGTTAACAATGAAATTATTTTTTTTGTGTAGTGCATGAAAGCATCCTTTCTATTGGTATTATATAAACCATCTTGAATGTTTCAGCGTGTAATGTCAACTGGTGTAGTTGTAATTACTAGCCTATTTGAACAAAATTTAAAAATAACAAGCAATCCTATGATATCGCTGCGCTCATCTCCGGAAGGCGGCCACGTTACGCTTTTTCAGTTCAAAAAAAAGTGTATCAGGCCTACAGGCCTGCAGATTGCCTGAGTTTTCATAAAAAACTAAGAGAGAATCTATCTTCTGAAATTTTGGTTCACTCAACTTAGGTTTATATGTATACCATAAAAATGCATACTATCGCTATACTTATACTGACAGCTATCTTAATGCATAAGTTACAACTGACAATTGGTTGTATATTCCAAAATTTAGATGCAAGCAGTTCTATACACATAAGACTTAATAATTTAACGATGACAAAAATTAGTAAGATAGTATATCCATGCATAAACTCGTTGAAATAAAAAGTAGGAAGAAGCAAACTTACTTCAGCAAGATTGATACTTGCTAGAAATTTAGATTTTTTTTGACTCATGAAAAGTTGTTCATAGGTTAAAGTTATTTGTTCAAGAAACCCTATACAAAAAAATATGATAATTTGTAGAGCCATCAAAGGAGTTATAGCTGCTACGTAGTAGCTATACCCAACAACCGATGCGATAACAAAAGACATGGTGTATAAAAATTTAAAATAAGCTTGAGTTACTTCCTGAAAAATTTCTTTTATTTTTTCGATTGGAGCATGGTTTATAGCAGAAAGAGCAACTCCGCTGCTGATGCCAACCGTTTTATGAATGCAAGTGTACCCAAGGGTGATAATATTAGTAAAAAATTTAATAGTTGCAGCTTGTTGAAAACCAAGAACATAAGCAAACATAATAGTCATCGTGTTTGGCGAGAAAAAAGTCTTTGTTACTTGATGAATCCAGTTAAATAGCCTTTGCATAAAAAGAGTTTGTAAAGGTATTTTTGCATGGGGCATCGAATGTAATGAGAGCTGTTGGTAATATTGTATAAAAATATAAGAAAGATACAAAAGTTCACAGCTTGTTGTTATAAGCATGGGAATAAAAATAGTGTACAATGAGATATTTGTTTGGATAGCAAAAATAGTCCAAATAATTGTTACATATGATACAAGCATTCCTAGTTCAGCATAACTTATATTTTTTTGTAAGAAAGCAAGTTGGATCATCGTACTGATTGATTTTTTTATACTCTCAATAAAGAAAATAAGAGGAATCAGCAATATAACTGTGTCATCGCAATATAAACGAATGTTTTGAATAAATGTAAATGGTGCTGATAGTAAGGTTATATAAAATATCATTGATATTATTGCAACTGCGATGATACGTAGTATAAAGTGGTGTAAGATTTGTTTGAACTGTTGCTTGCTTTGAGAGTATGTTGAGAAAAAAGGTAGCAACGTTTCTTCAAATCCAAAATTTGTACAAGCGATCAGTGCATAAATAGCAGCAAAAAGTGTGCTTTGTATGCCGTATAATGGTTTTGAAATCACTGCATACAGCATAATTTGATGAAATAAAAGAATAGCTTTGTACAAAAAAGCAGTTGAGCTATTCCATGTTAAAGCTTTTTTAAATGTTGTATGCATAAAAGGATATTCTTTAAAAACTGTTATATAAATTATTGCTTCATCACTTATATTAAAATTGAAAAACTGTGGGATGTAAACAATATGAAGATATTTTTTATAATAAGACGTTATGTATATGGTATAATAGTTGGAACATTTTTAACAATTCCTATGTTTTTTTACCCTGATTCTTCGTATGCTGAGAACAATAAAATGATGCAAGAGATGACAATTTCGATTGATTTCTTGCGTGATTTTAATCCTTATCAAGACGATATATCAATGACGCTTTCTATTATTCGAGAACTTCACAATGAAATTGATAATGTTTCTCATTGGTTCGATTCTGATCTGCTCATGCATGTTGTTACCAGCTTGGTTGAAATGTATCGAAAGGTAGTTGAAGTAACTTTGCTCTATTATGTTGAGCCCGAAGGCTTAACACAAAAAGAATTCCATGAAGCTGTTATAAAAATAATTTCGCATGATATTGCAAACATTATTGATTATTTATGCAAAGAATTTGTTCATTCAATTTTTAATGAAAATTTATCGTGGCAAGAGAGAATTTGTCATTGCGCTTGGATTTTATCGATAATTTTAATTATTAAAACAAGTATTGAAGAAATGCCGTATTCGTTTAATTTTGAGCCAGTTAAAAGAAAAATTAAAAATAAAATCTCTGAAATAACCCTTTGTTTGAAAGCAAAAATTGATATTTCTGAGCGATAGTCTTTCAAAAAAAATATAAATTCGATATAATGATTATCCATAATGGATAATCTCTTTATAGGGTAAGAACTTCTTGCGCTAAATGGGAGATAGTATGTTTCTGTTAAACGAAAAAGTGATATATCCTGGGTATGGAGTTGCAACCATAAACCGTTTAGTAGACCGATTAATGTTAGGTAAAAAGACTAACTTTTTCGAGTTGAAATTTGATAGTAAAGAAATGACAGTCCTTATTCCTGAAGACCGACTTGAATCTATTGGTGTACGAAAATTAAGTACGCTGCAAGAATTAACATATATGTTTGATCAGTTAGGTAAGTTTGAAAAAAAAGACATTATTACCGAACATAATGCAAGTACATGGAATAAACGGAATAAAGAATATCAATCTAAGCTGAGAAGCGGACAGTTGATTGAGATTTCATCTATTTATAAAGAGTTGCAGCTTATTGCATTGGATAAAGAGTTATCGTTTGGCGAACGGAATTTATTTAATCAGATCGAATTTTTACTTATTGAAGAAATTACGGCGGTTAAAAAATCTGAAGCAACAGAAGATGTTAGATTAAAATTGCGGCATCCATTTGAAACAATGGAAAAAAAACTTGCAAGTAACATGATGTTGAAAAAACATGCGTTACCAAAATTAGAAGAATTACGATAATAGTTATTATTACCTAAAAAAAGAGAGATGTAAGTCTCTCTTTTTTGTTATCTAAAAAAAGGAATACGGTATGAAAAAATTATATTGGATACTATGTTTATTCCCGGTTGTTTGCTATGCATCACCTACAAAAAACTTAGAAAAAGAAATTATTGCATTGCAGCAAAAATTTGATGATATAGATAAAAAAATGAGTATGCTCATAGAAAAAATAAATGCACAAGACTTGTTACTTGCACAGCAAACACGTACTACTCAAGCTGCCATAGCAACAACATGTAACGCTGAACAATCTGATGGGCTACAAACTATAGTTGAAGAATCAGAATCGATAGAAACGACAGAAGATACGATACAAGATGCGCCGGTAAAAAAGCTTAAATTATCGTGGGGTAAAAGAATTGCTCCAAAAGAAAAAAATGTAAAAAAAGAAGTTGTAAAAAAAACAACAACCAAAGAAATAGTACTAACTCAAGAACAAATTGTAGATGCTTTAGATACTCAAGGTGACAATTAAATAGATGTAATATTTTCAATGCAATTATTAAAAAAGGGAATGATATAATTCATTCCCTTTTTTAATAAAATCAACTTAAACTCTGTGAACCAAATTTTTATAAAAGAGTTTTTCTCTACATTTTCTATGAAAACTTCGGTGATCGGCATGCCTGTGTGCCAGAAGCACTATTTGTAAACTAAAAAAGCGTACAGTGACAGCCACCTCTGCTTGCTGCGATATTGCTCAGCTTTTGTTAAGAAGATACAATTTTGAGATCTATGTATAAAAATTTTATAATGTAACTTAGTAAATAATTAGTTGATTATATCTTTTGATTTTTGATATATTATTTCTGTCTGAATAATAAATCTGAATAATAAATTATTTTTTCATTATTCAGGTATTAAAATCAGATATTAAAAAAGGAACTGTTATGAAAAATTTTCAATTTAAATTATTGCTCATGCTCAGCATGCAAATAATTTGTGGCTTAGAATTTATTTTACCGTCGTTTACAATCTCATTACAACATCCTGACAAGTTAGAAATAGAAAATTTACAATTGTTAAAGCAATTAAGCAAAGCGCTTTTTGATGGTAATTACGTTCAAGCTGAACTAATTTTTAATAACGGCTGCAATATAAATAGCATGAATGAGTATGGAACAACTTTATTACATCTTGCTATTGATAAGCATGATATACGCGCCGTTAAATTTTTATTAGAGCATGACGCTTATCTTACAACTCAAGATAATGACGGCCAAACCCCATTGCATCTTGCAGTGATGGAAAACAATAGAGAAATAGTTGTATTGCTTTTACAATGTGGGCATAAAAAAATTCTGCATATAAAAAATAATGAGGGATGTACGCCTTTAAATTATGCGTGGGATGTCGATATGAAAAATTTGTTACAAGCTAAGAATCTAGAGCAAGAGTAAAACATAACAAAATTATCAGGATTATTATGAATGCATCAAAATTATTTTTTTTATTTCTCAGTATTTTTTCTTTGCAGATACTACAATCAGCAGAACATATTCTTATCACAGAGCAAGTATCACAATTATGGAGCAATGCTCATAACGAGAAAATTAAATATTTTAATGACATGAATAATCTTAATACCAAACCGTATTTTTTACGCAATGCTGTTTTAGATAATGATGAAACAGTGGTAGATTATTTATTAAGCAAGGGTACTGATATTACTATTGCTGATAATAAAAATGCATCGCCATGGTTTTATGCAGTTGCTAAAAATAATAAAAACATCATGAAGCTTTTTTTAGATCGTGGAGCAAGTTTAGAAATTAAAGATGTTGATGGTTTAACGCCTTTACATTTTGCAGTAAAAAAAGATGATACAGATACCGTAAAATTATTCTCCGAGTATCTACCGACTGATGCAAAAAATTGGAAAGATGATGCAGGTAAAACAATATTGTTTTATGTACAAAGTCCAGAGATGTTTGAATTACTTGAAAGTATGGATTTACTTCCAGATAGTAATATGCAAGATATTGAAGGAAAAACTGCTTTGCATTATGCAGTCATAGCAGATGCTATAAACATAGTTGAAATACTTATAGTGTACGGAGCTGATGTTAATGTGCCAGATAAAAAAGAGGATACCCCATTGGTGTATGCCCTTGGTAAGAATGATAGGCAAATTATAAAATTATTTTTAGATAATAACGTTGATATACAAGCACCAGACAAAAATGGGCAGAACATTTTGCATTTTGCAGTGAAAACAAAAGATCAAGATTTATTAAAATTATTGTTATCATTTGATAATCACATTAATTTTTATGCCAAAGATAATCAAGGTAAAACAGCCTATCATCTTGCAGTTGAGTCTGACAACTTAGAAATTTTAAAAGAATTGGTAGGAGGCGGTTATTATTTTTTTCAAGATGAACGGTTAGCAGATAACTATGGGAGAACTCCTGTCTATTATGTAAAAAATTTAGATGTTGTTACATATTTAAACGAGCTTGGCGCAATTACCAATATTAATCAAATGAGAGATAAACAAGGATTAACTCCATTGCATTATATTGTTCGGCAGTGGGCTCCATATGAACTTGTAGAATTTTTTTTAGAATCTTTACATGCAGATGTAACAATAAAAGATGGCCATGGTTTAACTGCATACGATTATGCTTTAGATGAAGCAATAAAAAAGATGTTAGAAGAGAAAACATTGGAATTATTAAATAATGATGAGCCATGGGAGCTATTAGAAGACAGTGCGCATTTTTAATAATATTTTGGTCTGTTTTTCTCTTGATGCAAGTTCTCAAAATAATTATCAATAAATTGGGCTCATGATAATTCGCTACGCTATGTGAACCAAATTTTAAAATAGTATGCAATGATACGATATAGCTGATTTCATCTGCGCAAACAAGCGTGTTCGCCAACAAATTCACGGAGTTTTCATAGAAAACGTACAGCAAGACTCTCTTGTAAAAATTTAGTTCATACAACCTCGGCAAAAAGAGAAGCTTTTTTCTTGAGCCATATTTAGACTGAGACAATTATAAAAAAACCATTGTTTTACATCTAGGCGATTTGCTATAATTATTTACATGTTGTAAATTATTTAAGAGTTAAAAAAGGGTAAAAAATGAAAGTTGCAATAAAGAAAATATCAATGCTTGCCATGCTTGGGTTTATGCTGAATTCAACTACAAATTGTATACCTAAGCCTGAGTCACCTAGTTCAAAAGCTAGTGAGCCTAAGTCACAGACAGCTTATGATAGTCAGCCTGAGTCTAATTCAAAAGCTAGTGAGTTTGATCAAAAGACAGCTGAAAGTCGTGATTCTAAGCCTAGTTTAAAAGCTTTTCAGCCTAAGCTTGATTCAAAAGGTAGTCAGCAGAAGCCAAATAAAATAATTACATCTCGTCAAGTAGATCAGATCAATCAAGATTTAATGATCATTACATCAAGAGCAAATTATTCTGATGCACTTGCTGATATACAATCAATTCTTAATGGTTTGCCAGACTCTAAGTAAGCATAGATTAATGTATCGCAAATTGTGATTATGTTATTGAATTGATATACTACAAGAAGGAAGTCTATAAAGCTTCCTTCTTTTTTTGCTTCATAAATTTTAATTTGCATGTATTGGTTTTTTGTATGAATAAAAAATTTTCAATTGTGATCTCTGGCCCAACGGCAACTGGTAAAACTGACTTTGCTACAAATCTGGCAAATGATTTACCGATCGAAATAGTGAATGCTGATATTGGATCATTTTATACTTCGTTGACTGTTGGGACTGCAAAGCCAGCATGGAAAGATTCACCAATTCCCCACCATTTTTTTGATGTGATTGACGATACAACAAGTTGGACGGCTCCACAATTTCGTGAAAAGTTAGAGCTGTTATTGCAACAAATATGGTCGCGTGGCAACATTCCAGTGATTGTCGGTGGTTCAGCTTTTTATATCCAAGCATTTTTTTATAAGAATCATGAGTTGCTTCATCCAACAACAGAACTTATGCAGTCGCTAGAATCTCAGTCAGCTCAAGATTTGTGGGAGCAACTGAATGAAGTTGATCCTGCGCGTTCAGCAAAGATTGACCCACATGATCATTATCGTTTAGTACGTGCTTTGGCGATTTGGCATACGCAAGGGCAAAAACCATCAGATTTTGTACCAATCTTTCAACCATTATCTTCGTTTTATTTTCTTACACTCACGCGAGATCGCGATCAGTTGTACGACATGATTAATCAACGAGTGCAGATTATGATGCAAGCAGGTTGGCTGCAAGAAGTACAAGAGCTTGCACGCGATGCGCAGTGGAAAGATTTTTTGCTCAAGAAAAAAATGATCGGGTATGATATATTGCTTGAGTACTTGCAAACACCAGATATACATAAAAATTTAGATGAGAGTCTTGCTACGATTGCACAATTAACGAGAAATTATGCAAAACGTCAAATTACTTTTTTGCATAGACTGCAAAAAAATGTACAAGAATCTTTGCAAACAAACGCAAAACATAGAGCGTTACCCTACGAAATAAAGGAATGTAACTTGACTTTATGTGATCTTAGTTTATATATAAAGCAGTTATCTGACTTCGCTCTAGGAGCGCAGACGAGAGCTATCGAGAAGAAAATTCATAATCTTTAACATGAGCATAATTTATGGAACCACGTAACTCATATATGTCATCACACAAAGACCAGATAATTTTAACTCAGCGACAAGCAAGCATGATCATGGCAAGTATGATTATTGTCTCGCTTTTTATTTTTATTACCGGATATTTTTTAGGCAAACGCACCGTTATTAATGATTTTTCATCACAGGTAACGCAAACTGCGCTGCATGATCAGATTGATTATTTGCTGACGTCTCAATCATTGCAATCATCAAAAGACGATGATGCTTCACTACAAGAAAACCAAGAGCCTGATGAAGTACCACACGTACATGTTGCACATCAAGCATCTGCTCAATCAGAAAAAATACAAATTGGTTCTGATCTATCTTCATCTGCTGTAAAAAATAGTGAAATTGCATCACATAAAAAAGATGCTGTTATAAACAATACTTTACAATCTGACAGACAGTATGCTTGTCTTATTGGCTTTGGTACAAAAACAGCGGCAAACGCATTTGTGGCACGACTTAAAAAACATCATATTTCTGTAATTTTAAAGACGGTGATTAGCAAAACTGCGTCAGGAAAAACAAGAACATGGTTCCAGGCGATTACACCAACGTATGATTCGACAAAAGAGCTGCAAGATGTTGTTAATAAAGTAAAACGACTTGAGCATATTCGTGATAATGACATTACGTTTGTTCATGTAAAATAGGCAATCGAATCAAATAATTTAAAAAGCAAATAATTACGTAATAACAAAGGATATTTATGATCACTTCATTGAGACGTTCTCTGAAAAGCAATGCGTATCGAATCTTTTTATGGATGTTTTTAGCGATTATGCTATTTGGTGGGCTGTCGTTTGATTTTACTGATAAATCAAAGTGGGCTATTAAAGTTTACAAACAAAAAATGATGGATCTTGATTGGTATCATGCGCTCATTACCAGCCAAAAACAGCTTGATTATATTGCATCACTTGGTATTAACTGGCCAAGAACTGAGCCACTAGATAAAGAAGTGTTACGTAATTCTATAAAAAAACTATTATTGCAGCACAATGCTCAAGAACTTGATTTACGAGTTCCTTCTGTTCTTGTGCAAGATCAGCTTGCAGCGGCATTACAAGGTTTGCCAGAATACTTTTTTGACGCATCAGGCAGATTGAATGTAGCAATGCTTGAAAAACAGCTTGCTCCACGTACATTTGAAAGCTTTGTTGATGAAATTGAAAATGAAATAAAAGCAAATCTTATCCATAATATTGTTGATTTAAGCTCTTCATACGTTCCAAGTTTTGAAGTTGCATCACAATATACACAAGACTATGCAGATAAAAAATACACTGTTCTTACATTTTCATTGCAAAAAGCTCTTGAGCATGCAAAAAAAAATGAAGTATCAGATGAAGTTCTTGAACGCTTTTATAAAAAAAGTGAACACGGCGATGCGTATAAAACAACAGAAAAAAGAGCTGGTAATGTTTGGAAGTTTTCTGCGCATGATTATGGCATTTCAGTAAATGATCAAGAAATTTTGGCATATTATGATGAACATAAACAATCAGATTATCTTGAATCGCCAGTGCAACTACAAGTTCGTAGAATTTATATTGATGCACAGGTAGCAGGCGCACGTGATATAATTGAAGCTATTCGTGAGCAAGTCGTAGCTGATCCAGCATTATTCCAGACACTTGCAAAAAAAATCAATACAGAAAAACCAAAAGGGCAAGGCGCGCAACGCACTGATTTCTTTGCAAAAGATTCAACAAAGTATGATGCAGTTTTGGTTCAAGCAGCTTTTGAGCAGTTACATACTGATCTTGCTATCTCTGATGTTATTAAAACAGATGCTGGCTACGAAATCTTACAACGTGTTGCTCGCAAATCAGCAAAATATAAAACTTTGTCAGACGTGAAAAATGAAATTAGTTCAATGTTGCTTGCTCAGAAATTTGAAAAAAGATTTCAGCAAGATGCGCAACGTGTAGCAGGTCACGCTGATTATAATAATTCTCAAGCAGTTGCATCGTTCATTGAAAAACGCAAAGGTCACAAAGAACATATATCACTTGAGTCGAGAAAATCTGACGTTATCAGCATGCATTTATTTCAAACTGACAAAGACCATTATGCAGTGTTTATGGACGGTAAACATGGAATATTGTTGCAATGCACCGACGTATCTAAAAAAACATTAAAACCATTTGATCAAATAAAATCGACTGTTCTTGCTGATTACTATGCAAAGCAAGCGCAACAAAATTTACAAACTGTTGCTGCAGATGCGATGAAAGATGCATTATCAGTTGATGTGCAAGAATTAGCAAAAAAATATGATGCACAGCTGTCTCAAGCTCATTTTGCATACCAACATGGTAAAGTTGAGTCTTCAGATCTGTTACATCGTCCAGAAATTGCTCAAAAAGTTAGAAATTTAGAAGTTGTTGGTGAGATGGTTGATGTGGTAACTTCAACTGAAAGTTTCTTGATAATTCTTGATGAAGTTGCTCCAATTGATAAAAAAATCTTTGCTGAAAAAGAATTAATGATCAAAAACACGCTGTCAAGCAAGGCAAAATATAAAGGAAGAGATAGTTTTATTGCTTCTTTATATAGACGTGCTAAACTTAATTCTAAGATAGAAATTAAAGATCAACTGCTGAAAGACGCAAAAGAAACAGTATGATAAAACAAAAGAATCTTGATAAGCACGTCGAAAACGACGACTTAGATTTTAAAAAAAATCCTTAGAAGTGACGTTTGCTCAGATTCAAAAGCAGTACGGCAAGGGTTCCGTCATGCTTTTAGGAGACAATCCTATTGTTGATATTAAAACAATATCAACAGGATCGCTCCTCATCGATGATGCTATCGGTGTAGGCGGACTACCTTGTGGGCGTATTATTGAAGTCTTTGGACCAGAATCTTCGGGGAAAACAACGTTAGCATTACAAACAATTGCTCAAGCTCAAAAGGCTGGCGGCATTTGTGCATTCATTGATGCTGAACATGCTTTAGATCCAAAATATGCAGCGAAATTAGGTGTTCAAGTTGATGATTTAATCATCGCGCAACCTGATTTTGGCGAACAAGCACTTGATATTGCAGAAATGTTAATTCGCTCAGGCGCAATTGATATGATTGTAGTCGATTCTGTAGCTGCATTGGTACCTAAAGCTGAGTTAGAAGGCGATATGGGTGATACGCACGTTGGATTACAAGCTCGATTGATGTCGCAAGCCTTAAGAAAGCTGACTTCAATTGTGCATAAGTCAAACACAATATTATTGTTCATTAACCAAGTTCGTCAAACCATTAGTGGTTTGTCATTTGGACCTAAAGAGACAACGAGTGGTGGTAAAGCATTAAAGTTTTATGCATCACTTCGACTTGATATTCGAAAAATAGCATCATTAAAGAAAAATGATGTACATTTTGGAAACAAAGTTGCTGTTAAAGTAGTAAAAAATAAGGTCGCGCCGCCTTTCAAATGCGTAGAAGTAGATTTATTGTTTAATGAAGGCATTAGCAAAGAACTTGATTTACTTGACATGGCGATATTACGCAATGTGATTAAACAGTCTGGCTCATGGTTTGCATTTGGCGATACAAAATTAGCGCAAGGTCGTGAGCAAGTTGTAGCTCTTTTAAAAGAAGATCAAAAACTTGTTGCCGATATTTTGGCAAAAATCAAAAGCGCGTCGATAACTGTTTAAAAATTATAGAGATTTTTTGTAGGAGTTAATTTTACATTGAAGAAAAAAGCTCGTAAAAATCTGATAAACGATCAGATTGTCGCTGAAAATGTTCAAGTAATATCAGTAAGTGGTGAAAACCTTGGTATTGTTTCATTGAAAAAAGCTTTAGAGCTTGCACAAGTTGCTCGTTTAGATCTTGTTATGCTCGACGAACAAGACAGCGAAATTCCTTTAGTAAAAGTGATGGATTTTGGTAAAAATCTATACGCTAAGAAAAAGAAAATGGCTGAAGGTAAAAAGAAGCAAAAAGTTGTTAAAACTAAAGAGCTGAAAATGAAGCCTAAAATTGGCATCCATGATTATCAAACAAAGATGAATCAGGGTATGAAATTTTTAGAAGCTGGTAATAAGCTTAAAGTTACATTGACGTTTAGAGGTCGCGAAGTTCATTCAAAAGATGAGCGGGGAGAAGAGATGTTTGCTCAAGTTGATCAAACGTTTCTGGATGCAGGCTTAACAAATATAGCACAAGAAAACGATCTAAAAGCAGGCCCTTTTTGGTCAAGAATTTATTATTTAAAAGCAAAGTAAGGTTCAATTATGCCTAAAATGAAAACAAATTCATCAGCAAAAAAAAGATTCACAAAAAAAGGTGATGACAAGATTAAATATGCACAAGGTTACCGTCGTCACTTGTTGACTAAAAAAACAACAAAAAGAAAACGTGCATTACGCCAAGGCGCATACATCAATGCTGTTGACGTGCCAAGAATTTTAAGATTACTTCCAAATTAATTATAAGCATAAGGAATTAAATAATGTCTAGAGTAAAACGTGGCATGGTCACGAAAAAACGTCACAAACGTTTATTAAAACAAACTAAAGGTTACTACGGACAACGTAAAAACGTTTTCTGTAGAGCTAAAGAAACATTAATGCGTGCATGGGCATACGCTTTCCATGGTAGAAAATTAAAGAAACGTAACATGCGTACTTTATTTATCGTTCGTATTAATGCGGCAGTTCGCCAATTTGATTATTCATACAGTACTTTCATTGCAAGCTTGAAAAAAGCTAACATTGTTCTTAACAGAAAAATGCTTGCTCAAATCGCGGTTTTTGAACCGACTGTATTTGCAAAAATTGTTCACGCTACAAAAAAATAACTAGTTCTTGACGTAGCAAGTTTAATAATACTAGACTATGTCAAAATTGGTTTATTTATAAAAGCACCAAAACAAAGGAGAGTGTAATGGGAACAATGCCTGAAAATAAAAATGAGCAAAATTTTCAAGTGAATTATGGTCTTAATTTGACTCTTTTGGAAGAAAAAGTTGTTAGATTAGTTGATTTGGTAAAACAATTCAAACAATCTAACCTTTCTTTGCAAGAAGAAAATATGATTTTGCAGGAAGAAGTTAAACTTCAGCAAAATAACATCCAAAACTTGCAAGAAGAGAATCAAATGCTAAAACATCAGTTGATGCGCACGGAAAATTCTTTGGTTGCTGAAACGAAAGATCTTGAAGAGTTGAGTCAAGAAAAAATGATGACTAAGATGATCGTTGATGATTTGATTAGAAGTATTGATTCTTTAGTTGAACAAAAGGATTAAGTTGGACTCAGAATTAAAAAAATATCGAGCTCGTATTTTTGGAGATACCTATTCTATTGTAAGTGATGAAAAAGAGATCCTTATTTTAGAAGCGGTAAAAGTTGTTGATACTATTATGCGAGAAATAGCAGATGCATCGCAAGTTGTTGATCCTAAAAAGATTGCTATATTAACGGCTTTAAAAATAGCAGCGAGATCGCTTAATTTTGAGGCGGTTATGGAGCAAGAAAAACGCTTGTCGAGTAGAATTATGAACGTTCTTGATATGCAAGATGCTGTTTTATAAGCAAATTTTTTGTAAAAGATTTTTTAGTGTTGTTTTTATATAATAAGCCATTGGGATTATCCTTTTTGGCTTATTATTTTTTAGATATGTTTGAAATTGAAATAAAATTATAGAAATATGAATTAAAGATTGCAAAACAGCAAATAGGATTTATCCGATGATAGCAATAATATTAGTTGCAGCTGGGATAGCAGCAATACTAGCAGGAATGGTATTGTTCTATTTTGCCCAAAAAAAAATGGCTGAAGCTCAAAATCTTTTAGAGCAATCTGCTGAAAAGTGGAAAAATGCCAAACGTAATATAGAAAATGAACGACGTGAAGCCTATCTTAAAATTAAAGATGAGCTTTACGCTAAACGTAAAGAATTTGATTTCGAGTTAAAACAAGAAAAAGCTGAGCAAGATCGCTTGCGAGATAAGTTGAACGTTAAGTATGAAGCGCTTGCAAAAAAAGAGTTGAGACTTGATGACATTCGTCTTGAGTTACAACAAAAAGAGCGTGAAGTTTTAAAAATGAACGATCTTGTTCGTTTAAACGAAAGCAAGCTTAAAGTTTTATATGATGATCTTATCTTAAAACTTGAACAATTAAGCAATATGACTCGTGATGATGCAAAAAGAGCTTTAATTGCAACGCTAGAAGATGAAGTTAAACACGTGAGTGAAAAATGGATTCAAAAAGTTGAGCAAGAAGCTCGTGATACTGCAAAAAAACGTGCAGCAGATATTACGGTTACGGCAATGCAACGATACGTTGCTGACCAGGTAACAGAAATAACTTCTGGTGTTGTTCATCTTCCTAACGAAGAGATGAAGGGTCGTATTATTGGTAAAGAAGGCCGTAACATTAAAGCGCTTGAAATGGCAACAGGTATGGAATTTGTTATTGGTGATACACCAGAAACAATTACTATCTCTGGCTTTAATCCAATTCGTCGTGAAATTGCAAAGAGATCTCTTGAGCGTTTGGTTAACGACGGTCGAATTAATCCAACTCGGATTGAAGAAACAGTTGCTAAGTGCGAAGAAGAGCTTGATGAGCTGATTCAAGAATACGGTAAAAATGCTATTTTAGAATTCAACTTACAGGGTGTACATCCTGAAATCGTAACCTTACTTGGTAAATTACATTTTAGAACAAGTTTTACACAAAACGTGCTACAACACGTAAAAGAAGTTGCAATTTTTTCTCGCATGATTGCAGAAGAATTGGGACTTGATGGAAATATTGCTTTTAGAGCAGGTCTTTTACATGACATTGGTAAAGCGGTATCTGCAGACATCGAAGGGCCTCATGCTCTTGTTGGTGCAGACATTGCAAAACGATGTGGCGAATCTGATGACATTGTTAACGCAATTGCAGCGCACCATGAAGAAGTTCCCTACAAAAGTATTTATGCTCCTATCGTGGTGATAGCAGATACAATCTCTGCATCGCGTCCGGGTGCTCGTCGAGAAACATTCTCAGCGTACATCAAAAAGCTTGAAAAATTAGAAGAAATTGCAAACTCATACGATGGCGTTAAGAAAGCGTACGCTTTACAAGCTGGCCGTGAAATTAGAATTATCATCGAAGAAGATATTATGGACGATGATAAAACAGCAATCTTAGCTCGTGACGTTGCAAAACGTATCGAAGAAGAGATGAATTTCCCTGGACAGATTAAAGTAAGTGTAATTCGTGAAAAACGTGCTGTAGAGTACGCAAGGTAGATTATGAAAAAAACAATGCGAGTGTTATTGCTTGGTGATATCGTCGGAAATATTGGTCGATCTATGTTTAAAAAACATATTAAGACCTTAAAAGCTGAACATGATATTGATTTTGTTATTGTTAACGGTGAAAACAGTAATAATAACGGACGGGGAATTACATCTCGCATTGTTAATTTTTTTAAACAACATGGTGCTGATGTGATTACCAGTGGTAACCATATTTGGGACCAGTACGAGATACAAGAGTATCTTAATTCTCATCAAGATCTTTTACGTCCTGCAAATTTTCCTGCGGCATGTCCTGGTTCTGGGGTGACGATCGTTGATTGTAACGGTATTTCAGTTGCGGTTATTAACGTACAAGGTCGTGTTTTTATGCGTGAGCATACAGATTGCCCATTTCGTGCAGTTGATAAAATTTTAGCTGAAATAGCTGACAAAACTCAAATTATTCTTATAGATTTTCACGCCGAAGCAACTGCTGAAAAGCTTGCTATGGCATTTTATGTAGAAGGTCGTGTATCGGCAATCGTTGGTACACATACACACATTCCAACATCAGATGAAAGAATCTTGCCAGGGGGCACAGCGTATGTGACTGACCTTGGTATGGCAGGTTCATTTAACTCTATGATTGGCATGACCAAAGAAAGCGTTCTGCCTAATTTTTTAATGCAGATGCCATCTCGATTCATTGTTGATACTAAGCCGCCAGTTGTTATGTCTGGTGTTTGGGTCGAAATTGATATCGAGACGGGTAAAGCCCTTGCTATTGAGCGTGTACGTGTTTTAGATGAAGAGCTTTCAGGTAACGAGTAGCTTTTATTATCTTATTTATTTTAAATTTATTTTTTTCAATTATAATCAAAGTGTTATTATAATATGCAAAAAATATTTTTCTAAGAAATACATATATGAAAAAAATAAATTTACTAGTTCTCTTTTGTTCATTTTTTCATTGTATGCAATTGCATGCGTCATATGATTGTAAAAAAAATGATACGAGTGTCATGAAAATCAGGCATACTTCAGCAACTCATTCAGTTTCTATTAACAATGAAAATCTTGCTTGCCCAGATGATTCACAATTTGACTTTCATACTACCTATTATTATTTACAACACGGTTTTGATGCGTTACGTACTCATGGAGCGAGTATGAAATTTTCTGATTTTTTGCAGTATGAGACCGGTTGTGCTGTAGATACACGTAAAAAACTAGATGCAGTCATAGTACAAAAAGCTGAAAATTTTATAGCAGAAGGTATGAAAGATAGATTTTGGCAAAAACTTATGGACGATGCATTATCTTATAAAGATGCATGGATTCCTGCATTGAGCAGATCACCATTTTTAATGGATTTGAGCAATCCGGTTATTGCGTATGTCATTGCTTATAGGGAAGATTTTACGAAATCTGAATTTTTAAAATGCATTCATAATAAAAATATGCAGGGTGAAACTGTTTTTGATATAGCTATGCAAGACTATGATAAACATTCTGAATTTATCGATATGGTTATGCAGGTAGAGCCTAATATCTATCTACATACTTCAGACAATATTATTCCGTTATTGGCTTGGGCAATTAAAAATAATAAATCTCAAGTATATTCTCATTTAGTCTGTCATAAAAAAATAGATTTTAATCTTCAAGATTCTCAAGGATGGACTGCTTTACACTACGCTGTTTATAAAGATGATCTGCATGCTATACCATTACTGCTTACATCTGGATTGGATACATTGCAGATTAATATTCAGGATCATGAAGGTGATAGTGCTTTACATTGGGCATGGAGTGTAAAAACTTTATCTTGTTTATTGCAACAGCCTGGTATTGATCTAAATATTCAAAATCATGAAGGGCAAACAGCTGTACATAAACTTGCTAGGTTAAAAGGCTATCCTGAAGCGTTAGGATTATTATTAAAAGCAGGTGCTCTTGTTAACATACAAGATAATAATGGGAAAACTCCAATAGATATTGCTAAGGAATGGGAATGTTTTGGTAGTGAAACATTATTATTACAATATAAGAGACTACAAGAAAGATCTGATAAAGCCTAGGTTGAGTGAACCATATTTTTACGATAGAGATTGTCCTTACGTTTTCTATGAAAACTCATGAAATTTGCTAGCCGGTGGGCCTGATGCACTCTTTTTTGAACTAAAAAAGCGTAACGTGGCCGCCGCCACCCATGTTTGCCAAGATGAGTACAGCAATATCCAAGGTTTTTATGCACATGTACATTTGGTTTACACAGCTTAGTATGGTCGAAAATGGTCGAAAAATGAGTTAATTATATGTTTTTTATTATTATCTATAATTTTTTATCTTCTTGTATATTGCTTCTCTCTAAGTATGTGACGAATTACGCAAGTCCTTTAGTTATTACTACTATCAGGACAGGAATGGCTACCACAATTACCTTGGGGTGGTTATTTTTTTATCATAGAAATCAGCTACAACAGCTTAAAAAGCTTTCTTTGTTTGATTATACTGCAATTTTTTTGGTTGGGTTATTCCATTCTTTTTTACGATCAATGTTGAGCTTTTGGGCTATGCAGTATCTATCTGGAACCGATATTGCTTTGATGTTGTACCTTACACCATTTTTTTGTGCTGGATTTTCGTATCTATTGTGGGGTGAAAAATTAACGCGGTATCAATGGTTCGGTATTTTTATCAGTTGTATTGGTGTTTTGATTCTTGAAAGTCATTATATATTTTCATCATGTATGCAGCGACAAGCATATGCCATAATTATTTTACTTACTGCAATTATGTGTAATGCACTTGGTATGATTATTATGCGTTATTTACTCCACCAGCGAAACATTTCAATTATACTGGTAACCAGCGGGTCATTATTATGTGCTCATGGATTGTCTCTGGTTGCATTGCTTGCAACTCCAAGTTTAATCATTATGAAGGCGTCTTCATCAGAATCAATGAAATTTTTTATAGGTATCATCTTTATTATTTCTTTACTGCACAGCGTGAGCATGTATATGAAATCATGGTTACTACAAAAATATTCAGCGACATCTATTTCGTTATCATATTTTATGATGCCGTTATGGGCAAGTTTTTTTGGATACGTTCTTTTTCATGAAGTTGTTAACGTGCAATCAATTATTGCATTTTTTGTCATTACGCTTGGATTATGTATTTTTTACCGGCAAGAATAACCTATGTAGTCTGTCTGCGCGCCATTGTAGCATCCTATTTGCCGCAGTTGTAAATATCGAGTATAATTACTCATATCGTTCTTATGTTTTTTATCAAAGAAATTCCCCTTATTATAGGTTTAATAGTTATGAAAAAAGTCATATTGTTCTGTATTTCGTTGTTTGCAATGCAGCAAGTTATTTTGGCTGGTCCAATTTTGAGTAAAATAAGAGAAGCAAGCTATTATGATTTTGATGAAAAATGCTCAGTTTTTTCTGCACATGAGAAATTGACTCATGATTCTACTGATAGTGAATGCTATTCTGAAGACATGTTTGACTTCATTTCGCTAACAAGCAGCGAGCAAGATGAAGTAACTGATACGATGTCTACCTCTTCAGAGATATCGATTGAAGATGAATTGTATATGAGTTCAGTATTTGAAGAATTAGTTCAGGCTATAAAAAAAGAAAATGTTACTTGTGTGAAAAAAATAGTAGTTCATAATCCTCAAGTTATTCATATACAAGATGATTTTGGATTAACTGCATTGCATCACGCCTTTAACTTGGAAGATGGGTATGAACTCAATGCTTCAATTATTAAATTATTAATTGATCATGGCGCTGATACAACAAAAGAAGATATTGAAGGGATTACTCCTGAAAATCTTGTAGAAAGTTATAAAAATAAAATAAAACGAGATTGCACAGCAACTGATGAAGACTTTCAGATTATTTCTCAAGTATACCAATCAATGAGCCCTGATTCACCTCAATTACGCAAAAGATTTTAAAGGAGATATTTTGTATTTAGTTTTTTTCTTATACGCGCTTTTAGCTTCTACTTTTTCTATAGGTAAGTTATTACTTGGCGTTTTACCTCCGATATTTTTAATTGCAATTCGCATGATTATTTCTGGTGCATTGTTAACATCTATCTGGTACTTTTTCTATACTGATAAAAAAATTCGTACAGCTGACTTGTGGTTATTTGGTATGGTTGTTGTATTCCATATTTTGTTTCCGTTTATGAGTGAGTATATTGCCTTACAAGATATGTCACCATCATCAGCGTGTTTGCTCTATAATTTATCACCATTTTTTTCTGCGTTGTTTTCCTACTTCATATTTGATGAAAAAATGACACCAAAAAAATGGATTGGTTTTTCAATTGGGCTTGCAGGGATAGTGTGGTACGTTGGCAGTCAGCAAGCAATTGATGTCAATGTTTCATGGGCAAATGTATTGATGCTATTTTCGGTTATTACCTCATCACTTGGTTGGATCTTTGTCCGATTACTCGTTAAAAATCGTGGCTATTCAACGATGCTGGTTAATGGATTTGCTATGCTTGTTGGTGGTTTAGTTGCTTTACCTGTATCAAGTATATTTGAAGGTCCAGTCGATATAAGTTTTTCGCAACTACCTTACATTGCAGGTTTGCTCACCATTATGATTCTTATCACCAATGTTTTGTTTTATAATTTGTATGGCTATCTTTTAACAAAGTATACGGCAACATTTTTATCATTTGTTGGTTTTGTAACGCCACTTTTTTCAGCGTTATTTGAATGGTTCTTTTTTGGGACCATGATGAGTTTAAATTTTATATGTACCGTGTCTGTTGTTGGTATTGGAATTTTTATATTTTACCAAGAAGAGCTTAAACAAGGGTATATTTCTCGATAATCTATAAAGAATATAGAATTATGTTGCGCTATAAACTTTTGTTTATATTTTAAAATTTTTATGGCCATAGATTAAATTTCAATCTATGGCTTATTTTTTTGTATTCAAAAAAATTATAGATGCCACCGCCACACAGTATTTCAGCAGGTGAACACAGCGATATCGTAAAATTTTACATTATTTTTAATGACTTGCCTGCAGGTCTCCTAAATTTTTATAAAAAACATCAAGCAAATTTTGTAAATCTTATTTGTATTTATTGTGAGTAATAATTTTTAATTAAGGATGTTTTTTTGCAGCAATTGTTTTCTGTTTGAGGTTTGTGGTAGACTGTCTTTGTACTTTTTAAAATAAAAATTAATAAATATACTCATAATGTGGAGTTTGATTATGAAAAAATTACTATTGCTATTAATGATGATGCATTATCAATCATGTGTGATGGGCTCAGCAGCAATAGAGTCAAAAGAAGATTCTGATTATGAATCTGAATCGGGTTATCAGTCAGATTCTTATGCTTATGATTCTGGTTATGAATATAACTCTGATGGAGATGATGATGAAGATTATCAAATTAATACTCAAGCTGACGCGATTGATAGATTTATAAGTCAAAATAACCCACTGCTTAAAGAATTTAAAAAAATTCACGAGCAAGATCCAACTCAAGACACTTTAGAGAGTTATCTGGAGAAGCAATTTAATCAATATCAGAATATTTCTCATGTTAATTATGATCAAATAGCACAAGATGCTCAAAATTATATTGATTTTGCTAGAGCCGAACAATTAAAAGATAGCAAAAGTAAGAATCAAAATAATCATTTTTATATTCATCAAAATAAGCTATTAAAAGAACTTCATGATAACAAAAAAAGATTTCTTACAATTCCAGAAGAATATATTGTCAGTTCTAAAAAAATATTTTCTATTGATGAAAATAATAAAAAAACAGGTAGTGATGAAGGACTTGTTACTATTGATCAATATGATGGCAATCATAATTATCAATTTAATGAGGATGATAGGGATACATTTACACATCTTATTGAACATAATTCTCAGCTGAGAGAAGGATTTAAGTTGATACGTGAGCACAATGGAGGCTCATATAGTTTTTTTGGCAATTTTTTAAAAGAAGCTATGACAGAAAATGGTTATGATGTAGGAACTATAATTTTTGCTGCTTATAAATACATTGCAGATAATACAAAAAATCACTTTTTATCAGTTTTAAAAGATGCGATTGAACACGATAAAAAATTTGTAGATATAGAAGATCCACTATTTTTGTTTGTGCTTTCCCTTAAAGGTGATTTTATGAAAGATTTTATTTTTAATTGGATAGATGAAACATACAATTTTAGGCAAGGCTTTGCTTTGGTACAAAATAATAGCTTTAAAGATGTTATAGAAAATTATCTTGGAGAAGAGAATTTTGATATTGTGAGTAATATTATTTTTGTACAAAATTCTTTAGTAGAACAAATGGAACCTTTATTTATAGCTGCTACACAAGATATTAATATAGCACATGTTCAAGCACATGAAATTGAAAATCCAATTTTTTTGTACATCTTACATACTGAATGGATAAGAAATGTTGTCCCTACATGGTTACAGCATAATAATATTACTCTTAAAACCGTAGAAGAAATATTTTCTAGCGTTCGTAAAAATAATATTTTAGATATCATGTTGTTTATTATCATGGGTGGAAATCCAAACGTTACTGAACGTTATCAGGCCCAATCATTATTAATGACAGCTATAGTATCGGGTCATAGCAATATAGTTTCTTTTTTACTTAGACAGCCAGAAATTGATGTAAATTATCAAGATAAAGATTGGCGAACAGCTTTATTAATTGCTAGTTCAACAAATAAAGTTGAAATTGTTAAGATGTTACTTAATCATAATGACATCAGCGTTAATTTAGCTTCTAAAGATGGCAATACTCCCTTATATAGAGCGGCAAGTAATGGACATGTTGATATTGTTGAAATTTTATTAAATGATTCCCGTATACATGTAAATGTAACTAATACTGCAGGTGTAACAGCATTAATGATGGCCAGTATGCAAGGGCATACAGCAATTGTTAGAAAATTACTGGAACACCCAGGTATTGAAATTAATGCTCAAGATAGAAATAAATTATCTGCATTAATGAAAGCTGCTGCAAAAGGCCATGAACAGATAGTTAGAATGTTAATGGCAGCAGGAGCAAGAATAGATTTTGTAGATGACAATGGATTTAATGCATTTATACTTGCTGCAAAATCAGGGCATGTTGATACGGTAAAATTTTTACTTAATCATATTGATAATAAAAATATTCAAGATAATAGTCAGCGTACAGCTCTTTTTTATGCTGCACAAAATGGCCATACTGAAATGGTCAGATTATTATTTAATGCAGGAATTGATAAAAACATTCAAGATAAAAATGGCAAAACTGCTTATGATGTTGCAATAAATCGCGAAATAGAAAATATTCTTAGAGCAAGATGAAAAAACAGGCATAAATTTTTAAGTGGTACAAAAATGAAATAGAATCACCAATCAATTGATTGGTGATTCTATTTCATTTTTTATGAGCATGTTTGTAATATACAAATATACTACTTATCGCGTTCAAGCACTCTATTGATTTGGATATATTTTTATCTATTGATTTCTTATTGTAATTCTTGTTGAGTTTGTAGTGTCGTATAACTTCTAAGGCGCTAATCTTAACATTTAAGATAAAAATTGAGAAAAAACTATAATTCTAGGTTGTGTGAAGCAAATTTAAAATAGTGGACAATCCTACGATTCATCTTGGCAAACAGTGGTGGCGGCTGCCACGTTACACTTTTTTAATATAAATTTTTCATATTAATATTTTCTTATCTATTGATTTCTTATTGTAATTAATGTTAATTTCTTAAAGAGTTATAATTCATAGTGTAAAAATGTTTAAAATGTAATTGAATGATACCGTAGATAAAATAAATAATTTTAAAAAAAGGGTTAGTGATGAAAAAGACAAAAATATTGATATTGTTAATGCTTAATTTGCAATTAGTTATATCTGCAGCGCAAGAAGCCGCACAAAATTCTCAGCCTGAGCAGCAAAATATAAACGAAGAACAAATTACTATTGATTCAAAAAGTATTCCTATAAAAAATATACGAGATGTATTTTTAACAACTCTCAATACGGCATCAAAACAGCGTAAAAAATTAAGTGAATATAGTGATCCGATATTTGTGTATGTGATGAAGCATAAAGATACTGATATGCGCGATATTGTTTATTCATGGTTAAATACTCAAGATAAAAATGGAGAGACTCCATTGCATCGTGCTGTTTCACGTCATAATGATGAAGATATAATAGAGATGTTGTTGTCCAATGAATTCGTTAAAATAGATGTTCAAGATATAAATGGAGAAACTCCATTGCATCGTGCTGTTTCAAGTCATAATGAATACATGGCAAGTGTGTTGGTTTATATGGGTGCTGATCTAAATATTCAAAATAAAAATGGACAAACACCTTTACATTATGCTGTCTTAGACAACGATACAAAAATAGCTTGGATGCTGCTTAATATGGGTGCTGATCTAAATATTCAAAATAAAAATGGACAAACAGCTGAACAAATTGCTAAAACTCCAGAAATGAAAGCACTTTTAGCTCGAGCGCAAAAAAATATATTTCAGTTTGCAATTCTTGCAGAAGATAATAATAAAGAAAGAGTAAGGATGTTAATTGCTGCAGGTGCTGATGTAAATATTAAAAATGAATTTGATATTTCACCATTATATTGTGCAGTTGCAATTAATAATGATGCAGAAATAGCACGTATGTTAATTGATGCAGGTGCTGACGTAAATCTTAAAGCTGACGTAAATTTTGAAAATGAATATGGTCTTACACCATTGTATAGAGCAGTTTCACATAATAATAAAGAAATAGTAAAGATGTTGATTGATGCAGGTGTTAATGTAAATATTCAAACTAAAGATAGAGAAACAGCATTGCATTTGGCAGTTGAAAATAATAATGCAGAAATAGTGAAAATGTTGATGGCTGCAGGTGCTGATGTTGTAACCATTCAAAATAAAAATGGACAAACAGCTGAACAAATTGCTAAAACTCCAGAAATGAAAGCGATTCTTTCTAAAAAATAAATTTAGATAGGTAATCGACTAGTTTGACTCGTGAGATTTTTCTTGCTTGGCCTTCATATTTAGTTAAAAAAATGATGTTTGTATAAAAAATTCTATTTTTGCCGTCAGGCTTAATAGGAAGTATCGTGCAAACATCAAATGTTTAAAATGTAATTGAATGATACCGTAGATAAAATAAATAATTTTAAAAAAAGGGTTAGTGATGAAAAAGACAAAAATATTGATATTGTTAATGCTTAATTTGCAATTAGTTATATCTGCAGCGCAAGAAGCCGCACAAAATTCTCAGCCTGAGCAGCAAAATATAAACGAAGAACAAATTACTATTGATTCAAAAAGTATTCCTATAAAAAATATACGAGATGTATTTTTAACAACTCTCGATACTGCATCAAAACAGCGTAAAAAATTAAGTGAATATCGTGATCCGATATTTGTGTATGTGATGAAGCATAAAGATACTGATATGCGCGATATTGTTCTTTCATGGTTACGTGAATGGGGTAATACTCAAGATAAAAATGGAGAAACTCCATTCCATCGTGCTGTTTCACGTAATAATGAAGACATAATAGAGATGTTGTTATCCAATGAATTCGTTAAAAAAGATGTTCAAAATAAAAATGGACAAACACCATTACATTATGCTGCCTTAAACAACGAAGAACGAATAGCTCGGATGTTGATTGATAAAGGTGCTGATGTAAATACTCAAACTAAATATAGAGAAACAGCATTGCATTTGGCAGTTGAAAATAATAATGCAGAAATAGTGAAAATGTTGATGGCTGTAGGTGCTGATTTTACTATTCAAAATAAAAATGGACAAACAGCTGAGCAAATTGCTAAAACTCCAGAAATGAAAGCAATTTTAGCTCAAGCTCAAAAAAATATATTTAGTCGTGCAATTGCTACAAGATATAATAATAAAGAAAAAGTAAGGAGGTTAATTGCTGCAGGTGTTGATGTAAATATGAAAGATGAATCTGAAATGACACCATTGTATTTTGCTGCAAGAGCTAATAATCTAGAAATAGTAGGTATGTTAATTGATGCAGGTGCTGACGTAAATATTAAAGATGAATCTGGTTTTACACCATTGTATGTAGCAATATCAAATAGTTATCAAGATCATCCTTCAATTTCTAATCCTTATCCTTCAGCATTTACTAGCGTAAGATTAGATAATAATAAAGAAATAGTAAAGATGTTGATTGATAAAGGTGCTGATGTAAATACTCAAACTAAATATAGAGATACAGCATTGCATTGGGCAGTTGAAAATAATAATGCAGAAATAGTGAAAATGTTGATGGCTGCAGGTGCTGATGTAACTATTCAAGATGAAAATGGACAAACAGCTGAGCAAATTGCTAAAACTCCAGAAATAAAAGCGATTTTTTCTAAAAACTAAATTTAGATAGGTAATCGACTAGTTTGACTCGTGAGATTTTTCTTGCTTGGCCTTGATATTTGGTTGAAAAAATGATGTTTGTATGAAAAATTCTATTTTTGCCGTCAAGCTTAATAGGAAGTATCGTGCAAACATCAATTGCTAAAACTCCAGAAATTAAAGCGATTTTTCTAGAACTCAATTTAATCCAGCTGAGCAAGCAACTGAATCATTAGGTCAAAATGAAACAAATATCATAGATAGAAGAAATGATTTTACTATATTAGGGCTTACTCCAGGGCAGGCAACAATGTCTGATGTTAAAAAAGCTTACTTGAAATTGAGTTTAATTTATCACCCTGATAAAAATAAAGGCAGTGAAAAACTAGCAACTGAAAATTTTACTTTAATAAGTAATGCCTATGATAGTATAAAAAAATATTACGAAAATGTATGTGATAGTGACGATGCGTTTTTTCAAGCTCTATCAGTTGGCAAGTACAGAACTTTTTAACGTATAGTTTAAAAACTTGATTTTATTCTATTTTTTTATGAAAAGCAAAGCTCAAAAATATATATTTTTGAGCTTTGCTTTTTTAAGACTCTTTCGACTCTTTTTAATTTTTCTTAATAAAATAATAATAATTTAGCAATGTTGCTTCGCTCATCTCCCAGGCTTCGCATAAAGCTATGCCGGACACAGCCGGAAACAGTGGTGGCGGCCACGTTACGCTTCTTTAATGAAAAACTACGTCAATCTATGCAAAAAACGAAGCAAATTTTGAGAAATTAAACCTGGCTAAGATTTAAAAAGAGTGCATCAGGCAAACCAGCCAGTAAATTCCCGGAGTTTTCGTAGGAAAATTCAGGGAAAAATCTCTTGTAAAAATTTGGTTCACTCAACCTAGGTATGTATGCAGCTTTTGTTTATCAGGTAATATCTTAATAAGTATTATTTTTAATTGCACTACTAACTATTGTTTTCTAGTTGTAATTATTGATACAATAACTATAGTACATAGTTTATAATATAAGGAATTTGCAATGAAGATATTTAAATTACCAACACTAGTTTTGTGTGGATTTTCTATGGTGGTATCTTCATCTCTTGATGCTGGCAATGCTATTGAAACTATCGCTGTAGCAAAACAAATTCATACAAAATACCACACAACTCTATTGCATACTTTAGTTACTCAGCAGATGTATAATAAAGAAGAAAAAATCACCAAGATGCAACAATTGCTTGATGCAGGAGCAGATGTTAATGCTCGTAATGAAAACAGACGGACACCTTTGTGGCTTGCAACTTTTTATAATATTGAACCAGAATTTATTCAGCTTCTCATCGATTATGGTGCTGATGTTACCATGCAAGATATGTTTAATGTAACTCCTTTGCATAATGCAGTGATAAAAGATAATAAAATAGTTGTGCAATTATTACTTGATGCTGGAGCAGAAATGAAGCCTCATACCTTAGAAAAAATGATTTCATTTCAAGATGATGCACAGCAAAGTCCTTTAGATATTGCTAAAACGCAAGAAATGGACGAACTTTTATTAACACATGAATTGTAATTGAAAGAGTCATATGAAATTTTTTAAAAGAAATATATATAAATTTTTTTGTTTATTGTGTGTTTGCTCACAATTTTTTGCAGACGCCCCAGTAAAAGATATGGGTTTAGCTCGTTATCCAGTTATTGATAAGTCGATGTTTGAAGATAATTTTGCACAAACATCATTAGTTGATTATGATGCTGAGAATGATTACGACTTTGCAGAGCCAGCCTATTTTAAAGATTTTAAACCACGGTCAAGTGATATACAAACGCAAGATACACAAGGTAAAAATTTATTAATGTTAATTGCAGGCAAAGATTCTCATAAACATCTTATGCAATTTATTGTACAAAATTTACGAACAGATTTGCAGGCACAAGATCGTCAAGGCAGATCAGCTTTACACTACGCTGTAATAGGTGGAGATTTTGGTATGGTCAAAATGTTATTGCAACACGGTGCATTACTTGATACCCAAGATCATGAAGGTAAAACACCTTTGTATTATGCGGTAGAAAAAAATTATGTAAGAATTGTAGATTTTTTGATTAACAATGGAGCAGATAAAAAATTAGGTGTTTTTGAAGATGGAGCGTTGCCCCAAGATATGTGTAAAACGCAAGCGATGTGCCGTCTTTTTAAAAAGATAAGATAATTTATAAATAAAAGAGATGTAATCATGAAAAAAATAAAAGTATTAATTTTGTTAATGTTTAGTTTACAAGTCATGAGTATGTACGCTGCGCAAAAATCACAACAAAATGTTGAAAACGGGCGACAAGCGATGATTGATTATGTTGTTACAAGGCTTAAATATTTAACGCAAAGTTTTGATTTTTTACGAGAACAAGGTCTTGTCGATACAACATTTCATGAATATTTAGAACAGCATGTATCGCATGATGAACATGGTAATGAAGATATGAATTTTGATCAAGTCATTATCGATGCAGAAGACGTTCTTACAAAGAATATGAAAGATACATTTTTAAATACCCTTGACATGGCACTTGAAGAGAGTAAAAATCTTGATCAATTTGATGATCCTATATTTTTGTATGTCATGCAACATAAAGATGATAGTAGAGATCTGTACGAAATGGTTCGTTTATGGCTGTATGAATGGGGTAACACTCAAGATGAAAATAAAGAGACTCCACTACATAAAGCTCTTTCTGCTCAGAATAAAGAAATAACACGGATGTTGATTGATGCAGGCGCGAATGTAAATACTAAAAATAGTTTTGGTCAGGCCCCATTGCATTATACAAGTTCTCTACCAGAAATAGCACGTATGTTGATACAAGCAGGCGCTGATGTAAATATTAAAGATCAAAATAGAGAGACCCTCTTACATTATGCAGTCAGAGACAATAATATAGAAATAACAGGTATATTGATAGATGCATGCGCTGATGTAAATGCTCAAAATATTTTTGGACAAACTCCATTGCATCAGGCAATTTATATACCAAAAATAACACGTATGTTGATAGATGCAGGCACTGATGAACATACTCAAAATGAGAATGCAGTTATAAAAGATAAACCAGAAATAACACGTATGTTGATTTCTGCAGGTGCTGATATAAATATTCCAAATAAAAATGGTCAGACTCCATTATATCAGGCAGTCATATGTAATAAACCAAAAATAGTACGTATGTTGATTTTTGCAGGTGCTGATATAAATATTCAAGATGAACATGGTGAGACTCCATTATATCAGGCAGTTATGAAAGATAAACCAGAAATAGCACGTATGTTACTTTCTGCAGGTGCTGATATAAATATTCCAAATAAAAAAGAAAAAACAGCTGAACAAGAAGCTAAAAGTACAAAAATGAGAATGATTTTTGCTCAAACACAGTACGCGAGATCATCCTTTTGCACAATATCATAAAAATATATGAAAACATAATGACCATAATCATGAAAAAAATACACATATCACTTTTATTGATGCTTAGTTTGCAAGTCATGAGTATTGACGCTGCCCAAGCTTCATCACAAAATGTTGAGCTTGCTCGACAAGTTATGATTAATAATACTGTTAAGAATTTAACTTATTTAACAGATGGTTTTAATTTTCTACAAACTCAAAATCTAGTAGGTATATCATTTCATGATTTTTTAGAGCAGCATGTCTCGCATGATGAACATGAAGATGAAGAGATGAACCTTGATCAAGTTATCATCGATGCAGAAAATATTCTTACCGACACTATGAAGGATAGATTTTTACAAACACTTGATACTTCATTACAAGAACGTAAAAATATTAATCAATTTGATGATCCTGTATTTTTGTATGTCATGCAATATAAAGATGATGATATACGTGATATGGTTCATTTATGGTTGTATGAATGGAATAATACTAAAGATAAATTGGGTACTACTCAATTGCATTATGCAATTTATCTCCCAGACATAGCACGTATGTTGATAGACGCAGGCGCTGATGTAAATACTCAAGATGAAAATGGTATAGCTCCATTACATAAAGCAGTTAAGTGGAATCTACCAGAAACAACAGGTATGTTAATTGATGCATGTGCTGATGTAAATATTCAAAATAGAGATGGTGAAACTCCATTGCATATTGCTGCTTCATTAAATCGTATAAATGTAGCAAAAATGTTAATTCTTGCAGGTGCTGATATACATACTCAAAATAAAGATGGTCGAACTGCATTTACTATTGTTTTAATTAATAATGATATAGTACTTTATGTAATTGCAATGATGAATATTGCTTACATGGTTATGCAATTTGATTGGACATTTGAAGAATAATCTTAAAAATAGTAAATAATTTTGCCTTGATGCAGTTACCCCTGTAAAATATTTAAAATCTATAATTTTATAACTAAAAACAGTTCTTATGTAATCTATAATCCACATAAAAAAAAGTTATAATCATGAAAAAAATACAGGTAGCAGTTTTATTGATGCTAGGTCTACACGTCATCAGTATGTACGCTTTCCAAGAATCGCTGCACGATTTTGAGCATGGGCGACAAAGTATGATTGATGATGCTGTTACAAATTTTTCTTATTTGACGCAAGGATTTGATTTTTTACGCACTCAAAATCTTATTGACACAACATTTCATGATTTTTTAGAGCAAAATGTATCACATGATGAACGTGAAGATGAAGAGATGAACTTTGATCAAGTGATGATCAAAGCTGAAGATATTCTTACAAAAAATATGAAAAATACATTTTTACAAACGCTTGATACTACATTAAAAGAATATAAAAATCTTGATCAATTTGATGATCCTGTATTTTTGTATGTCATGCAACATAAAGATGATATGCAAGATATAGTCATTTTATGGTTTAATGAATGGAGCAATATTCAAGAGAGGCCTGTTATAAATACATTATACCATGCTATTTTGATTAATAATGCAGAAATAACAAAAATGTTAATTGATAAAGGTTTTAAGCCTACTATAAAAAATGGTCAGAATCTATTACACCTTGCTATTAGAAAAAATAATACAGAGATAGTAAAGATATTGATTGGTGCAGGTGCTCAGCTTAATATTGAAGATAAATATGGCAAAGCACCATTGCACCTTGCTGTTGATTGTGAAAATACAGAGATAGTGAAGATATTGATTAATGCAGGCGCTGATGTAAATATTGAAAATAAATATGGCAAATCACCATTGCACATTGCTGTTGATTGTAAAAATATAGAGATAGTGAAGATATTGATTAATGCAGGTGCTGATGTAAATATTAAAGATCGTATGACGGGCAATACTCTCTTAAATTTTGCAGTTTTAGAAAATAAAGAAAAAAAAATAAAAATATTGCTTGCTGTAGGTGCTCATGTGAATATTGAAGATAAACATGGTAATACTCCATTGCATAATGCAATTCTCTGTAATCAAGTAAAAATAGTAAAGATGTTACTGAGTGCAGGCGATGATATAAATATTCAAAATAAAAATGGTGAGACTCCATTGTATATTGCAGCTCAAATTAATAAACCAAAAATAGTACGCATGTTGATTTATGCAGGTGCGGATGTAAGAATTCAAAATAAAGATCATAGAACTTCATTACATGTAGCATCTAGCTATGGAGACAGATTAGATATAGTGAGTATGTTAATTGACAAGGGTGCTGATGTAAACATTCAGGATAAAAATGGTATAACTCCATTGCATGTAGCAGTTAGCTGCAGCAAATTTGATATAGTAAGTATATTGATTGACAAGGGTGCTGACTTAAATATTCAAAATAAACGTGGTAAAATAGCAGAACAAGAAGCTACAAATTTAGCAATGCAAGCTTTTTTTATAGGTGTACATGCTCGTCAAGCAGTATCGCATTGTACAATATCATGAATAAAAATAGATTTAAAAAAGATTGACCAAAATCATGTATAATATAAAAATATTAGTTTTGTTGATGTTTAGTTTGCAATCAATCAGTATGTACGCTATGCAAGAATCGCTGCACAATGTTGAGCGTGGACGGCAAGTTATGATTGATGATGCGGTTACAAATTTTTCTTATTTGACGCAAGGATTTGATTTTCTACAGACACAAGGGCTTATTGACACAACATTTCATGACTTTTTGCAGCAGAATATATCACATGATGAACATGAAGATGAAGAGATGAACTTTGATCAAGTGATGATCAAAGCTGAAGATGTTCTTACACTCCATATGAAGCATACATTTATAAAAGAACTAGATATGACGATGAAATATTATTACTCTGATGATCCTGTTTTTTTGTATGTTATGGAACATAAAGATACGAGTATGCCAGATATGGTTCGCTTATGGTTGCATGAATGGAGTAAAACTACAAATAAAGGGGGCTTTTTTCCATTGGATAGAGCTATATTGAATAGTAATAAAATAGCAAGGATGTTGATTGATGCAGGTGTGAATGTTGATATAAAAAATAGATATGGCCAAACTCCTTTGCATCAAGCTATTTTTTATAGTGAGATTGAAATCGTGCAAATGTTGATTGATGCAGGGGCTCGCCTTAATCTTCAAGATGAAAATGGTCTAACTCCATTGCATCTTGCAGTTAGGAATAATTCAACAAAAATAGTAGCAATGTTGATTGCCGCAGGCGCTAATCTTAGTATCAGAAATAAAGAGGGGAAAACTCCATTATATTCTGCTATAAGTCATAATGAAAAAGAAATAGCACACATGTTGATTCATGCTGGTGCTCATGTAAATCTTAAAAATAATTATGGTATATCTTTATTACATTTGGCAGCTACACACAATAATGAAGAAATAGTAAAAATGTTGCTTGCTGCAAGCGCTTGTATTAATCATCAAAATAAAAATGGTCAAACTCCTTTACATTTGGCAGTTAGTAACGATAATACTAACATAGCATTGATGCTTATTCATGCCGGAGCTGATACTTATATTCTTGATAAACATGGCAAAACAGTTGATCAGTTAGATGGTTGCACCAAGATAATAATAAAATCTATCGTACAAAATCGCGAGAAAAAGCAAAAGAAGATTGATGCTCAAGCTATCGCTCGTCTTAAAAAAAATTAAAAGCAAAATGTTTTAATCAATATACTATAAAAAACATTGACCCCGGAATAAAAACTGGGGTTTATTTTTTATGGTGATGAGCTATCATACAATAGGTGTACAACGCAAGCAGTCTGTAACTTTTAAAAAAATAAACAATTCAAAAATAAGAAAAATACAATGATGAAAAGAGTACGAGTATCAGTTTTTTTGATGCTTAGTTTGCACGTAATTAGTGTGTATGCTGCCCAAGATTTACCCCAAGATGTTGCTCTTGAGCGGCAAGTTATGATTGATAATGCTGTTAAGAATTTTTCTTATTTGACGCAAGGATTTGATTTTCTACAGACACAAGGGATTATTGATACAACATTTCATGATTTTTTAGAGCAAAATGTATCACATGATGAACATGAAGATGAAGAGATGAACTTTGATCATGTGATTATCCATGCAGAAGATGTTCTTACAAAAAATATGAAGGATAGATTTTTACAAACGCTTGATACTACATTAAAAGAATATAAAAAACTTGATGATTTTAATGATCCTGTCTTTTTGTATGTGATGCAACATAAAGATTATGATATGCGCGATATGGTTCATTTATGGTTGTATGAATGGTGTAATACTCAAAATAAATATAAAGATTTTAAATTGCATACAGCTATTTATCACAAAGAAATACTAAATATTTTGATTGATGCAGGCGTTGACCTTAATGCTAAAGATAGACTTGGCAAAACTCCATTGCATCTTCTTATTTATAACGGTAATACAAAATTAGTGAGTGTGTTGATAGCTGCAGGTGTTGATCTAAATATTAAAGATAGATTAGGTCAAACTCCATTGTATGATGCAATTTGGTCGGATAGAATAGAAAAATTTTGTATTTTGCTTGATGCAGGCGTTGATCTAAATATTCAAGATAACGTTGGTTACACTCCATTACATTATGCAGCTTTGAAAAATAAGGTAGAAAAAGTAAAAATTTTGATAGCAGCAGGTGTTGACGTAAATCTTCAAGATAAACGAGGTAAAACAGCTGAGCAATCAAGTAACGATAAAAAAATTAAAGCTATTTTTAAAAAAGCGCATGCATCTCAAGCAAGATCGCACTGCGTAATATCATAAATAACAACAGATTTTAAAATTATGTGTTTTTATAATGGCGAATTACCATGAAGTATGTGTACAACGCAAGCAGTCTGTAACTTTTGAAAAAATAAACAATTCAAAAATAAGAAAAATGCAATGATGAAAAGAGTACGAGTATCAGTTTTTTTGATGCTTAGTTTGCACGTAATAAGTGTGTATGCTGCCCAAGATTTACCCCAAGATGTTGCTCATGAGCGGCAAGAGATGATTAAGAATGTTGGTACAAGTCTTCCTTATTTATCGCAAGGTTTTGATTTGCTCAAAGATCAAAATATTGTTGATACAAATTTTTATGATTTTTTAGAGCAGCATCTATCGCACGATGAACGTGAAGATGAAGAGATGAACTTTGATCAAGTCATTATCCAGGCTGAAGATATTCTTATAACAAATATGAAGGATACATTCTTTAAAACGCTTACTACTGCAATAAATTACGATAAACCTCTCGATCAATTTGATGACCCTATTTTTAGACATGTCATGCTGTATAAAGATAATATGCAGGATATAGTCATTTTATGGTTTAATGAATGGAGCAATATTCAAGAGATGCCTGTTGTAAATCCATTATACCATGCTATTTTGATTAATAATGCAGAAATAACAAAAATGTTAATTGATAAAGGTTTTAAGCCTACTATAAAAAATGGTCAGAATCTACTAGTCCATGCTGTTCGCAAAAATAATACAGAGATAGTGAAGATGTTGATTGATGCAGGTGCTCAGTTTACTATTCGAGATAAACATGGTTACACTCCATTGGACTATGCTGCTAGTTCTGAAAATACAGAGATATTGAAAATATTGATTTATGCAGGCGCTCATGTAAATATTGAAGATAAAGATAAAAAAACTCCATTACACTTTGCTACTCTTTATAACAATAATACAGAAATGGTGAAGATATTGATTCATGCAGGCGCTCATGTAAATATTGAAGATAAAGATAAAAAAACTCCATTACACTTTGCTGCTAGTTCTGAAAATACAGAGATAGTGAAAATATTGATTGATGCAGGTGCTCAGCTTAATATTGAAGATAAAGATAAAAAAACTCCATTACACTTTGCTGCTGATTATAATAATACAGAGATAGCGAAGGTATTGATTGATGCAGGCGCTCAGCTTAATATGCAAGATGAAGATGGCAAAGCACCGTTGCATTATGCAATTATTTTCAATATAAAAAAATTAGTAAAAATGTTGATAGCAGCAGGTGCTGACATAAATATTAAAGATAAAAAAGGTTGGACCCCATTGCATTATGTAGCTTTTTTAGATTTTTATAATACAAAAATAGTACGTACGCTTATTAAAAAAGGCGCTGATGTAAATATTAAAGATGAATCTGGAACTACTCCATTACATTGTGCAGTTTACTGCGATAATAATGGAGCAAAAAAAGTAAGTATGCTTATTAATGCAGGTGCCGATGTAAATATTAAAAATGAATATGGTTGGACTCCATTATATTATGCAGCTTTGAAAAATAAGGTAGAAAAAGTAAAAATTTTGATAGCAGCAGGCGCTGACATAAATATTCAAGATGAATCTGGTCAAACAGCAGAGCAAGCAAGTGACGATAAAAAAATTAAAGCTATTTTTAAAAAAGCGCATGCATCTCAAGCAAGATCGCATTGCGTAATATCATAAATAACAACAGATTTTAAAAATAGATGTTTTCAAGCTAATGAGTTATCATAAAATAGTTTTACAACGCAAGCAGTCTGTACCTTTTAAAAAATTAAACAATTCAAAAATAAGAAAGATGCAATCATGAAAAGAGTACAAGTATCAGTTTTTTTGATGCTTAGTTTGCACGTAATGAGTATGTACGCTGCCCAAGAATTGCCGCAAAATTTGCAACAGAATCGACAAACTATGATTGATGATGCTGTTAAAAATTATCCCTGCTTAACACACGGTTTTGATTGGACCCAGTTGTATAGTGAACATTCAAGAGATAATTTAAAAAAAGCATATAAATTGATTGATGAAGGTGTAGATGTAAATGTTAAAAATGAATATAATAACACTCCGCTACATAATGCTATCTGGTGTAATAATAAAGAAATGGTAAGCAAGTTGCTTGTTGTAGGAGCTGATGTAAATATTCAAAATGGAAAAAGTGAAACTCCGTTGCATTGTGCTGCTCGGTATAGTATTACAGAAATAGTAAAAATGTTGCTTGATCTAAATGCTGATATAAATATTCAAGATCAACGTGGTAGAACTCCATTACATCGGGGAGTTTGGTCTAATAATACAGAAATAGTAAAGATATTAATAGCTGCAGGCGCTGATGTAAATATTCAATATCAAGATAAATTTGGTAAGAATCCATTGCATTATGCAGTTTGGAGAAATAATACAGAAATAGTAAAGATGTTAATAGCTGCAGGAGCTGATCTAAATATTCAAAATAAATTTGGTAAAACAGCTGAACAAGAAGCTACAACTCAAGAAATGAGAGCAATTTTTGCACAAGCGGTACAGGAACGGCAAGCAAAATTTAATGTCCAATCTATGGCTTGATATAAAAAATTAAAAACATATTAAAAATCAAGAAAATAATTATGAAAAAAATACAAATATTAGTTTTGTTAATGTTAAGTATGCAGTCAATAAGTATGTACGCTGCACAAGAATTGCCGCAAAATTTGCAACAGAGTCGACAAACTATGATTGATCATGCGGTTAAAAATCATCCCTGCTTAACAGAGAGTTTTGATTTTTTACAAACTCAAAATCTTGTAGATACAAGCTTTCATGATTTTTTAGAGCAAAATGTATCGTATCATGAAGATTCACATGAGGAGATACAATTTGATCAAGCTATTGTCAATGCACAAGATATTATTACAAAAAATATGAAAATTACATTTTTAAATAATATGATTCTTGGAATAAGGAAGATTGATCTTGATACATGTGATGATCCTATATTTTTATATGTCATGAAGCATGAAAATGGCCACATGTCTGATTTCGTCCGTGTATGGTTGCATGAAACGGGAAACCTATTGAAATTTGCTGCTTATTATGGCAATGCTAAAATAGTACGTATGTGTCTTACTGCAGGTTGTGATGTGAATGTTCAAGATCAAAATGGTATAACTCCATTAGGTTACATTGCAAAAAATTTTGATTACTGTGGTTCTCATACAAAAATAGTAAAGATGTTGATAGCTGCAGGCGCTCATGTAAATATTCAAGATGAATATAGTAACACCCCATTAATGTATGCTGCTTGTTTTAATAATACAGAAATAGTACGTATGCTTATCGGTGCAGGCGCTCAGGTAAATATTCAAAATAAATATGGTAGAACGCCATTGCATGAGGCAGCTTTGAAAAATAAGCCAGTAATAGTAAGCATGCTGCTTGCTGCAGGAGGTAATGTAAATATTCAAAATAAACGTGGTTGGACTCCATTGCATTTAGCTGCTTGTTTTGGTGAGACCGAAATGGTAAATATGTTTGTTGCTGCAGGTGCTGATGTAGATATTCAAGATAAAGATGGTAGAACAGCTGTGCAAGAAGCTAGAACTTTAAAAATAGAAAATATTTTGAAAAAACAACAAAAAATAGCTAAGGCGTGAGCTATTGCTTGATTGAAAAAACAACAAAAATTAAAAAAATGTTAATTTAGTAAAAGAGAGCGAGTTGTAATAACTCGCTCTCTTTTACTAAAATTTATTGATTAACCAGCATTGGTCTATCAGTTGCTTTGGTAGCATGCTGAATAGTTGCTATTTTTTCTTGAAGAGTGTTGATATTTTTTTTAATTTTTTTGATATCGATTGTATCGGGAAGTTGAATTTGCTCAACTGTTTGTAAACCTATAATCATATTATTTAATTTGCTTGCAACGGCATCAACATTTGTAGCTGTTAAGCCTTGAGTGATTGATTGAAGTGATTGCGCATACTCTTTAATTTGATTTATAATTTGTAGCTTGTTAACAAGATAATCAACTTCTAAGCGGGTTACAGCAAGTTGCAAACTTAAGCTTGCAGCTTTATCAGAAGATTCAAAAAGTCGCAATGATTGTGCAAGATCATTAACGCCTTGTTCAATCATTTTAAAATCAGGTTTTTTTGAAGTCAGCATATCTTTTAATTTTTTACATTTTGCATAAAATGAACTGACGTCATTCAGGCTATAAACTATACCATTGAGATCAACACCGTCTTGATCTATTTTCATCGTGCCAGATTTTGACAAATTAATTGCGTAAATTCCTGATGGTTTATTTGTTCTATCAGTTACAACCTCGTCATTGTAGTAAATAATTTGTGGCAAGTCAGATTGCATACGTTTAATCGTAATTTTTTTTATACCACTGTTGTCAAAATTTAGCTTTGGTAAAGGATTGTCGTATTGATTAATTCCGTTATCTAAGTTTTTTTGAACATTTAAATTTTCGCTTGGGTTGACTTGTATTGCATACGTTTTTTTTTCTGTATCAATTGTTACGGTTGCTTGTTGAGACATCAAATTAGTAACCGTTATTGTGCCTGCAGCTACGAATTGAAAATGCATGATAATGGCTAAGAGCATAATTACTATTTTTTTCATAGGATTTTTTCCATTTTTATATAAAATCTATAAGCACACGGTAACAAAAACAGTAATTTAAAATCAATGGTCCTGTGTATGATTATTAAAAAATAGATTGGATATAATGTATGAAGCAAACTCTCACGGTTATAACTTTTTTTTCAATTTTTTTATGTGTATCGTTCTATGCGCAATCAGAAGAAAATAGACCTGAATGTACGATAGAACATGTTGATACTCTTGCAGAGCTTAAGAAACAGTTTGAAAATTATGATACTGAGCAAATTTTTGAGTCTGATGAAGATGATGATTTTAAAATTATTTTTGATTTAGAAGATATCTATCCACTTGTTGATTACGATACGATTTGTGCTGAATGCGAAATTCAAGATTTTCTTAACAATGCAGTGCTGATAATTGATCCAATGATTCCCGATGTTCCTCAAGCTCCAGAGTCAGTTGATGTGATTGTTGCACAAGAATATCAAGAAGATGCTCAACATAAAGTTGAAATTGAAGAGAACGTCAAAGACGTACCTCGTCCTAAAAAACGTAGTTGGTTTGGTAAGAAATCAAAAAAGAACAAAGTTGCACAATAACTTGCGATAAAAGTAGCCTATCAGAAAAACAGGAGCTACTTTTTTACTTTTTTCCAGAGCATGCTAAAATTAAAGAAGCTTAAAAATTTTTATCATGTGTGGAGTATTATGAGCAAGTTGCCGGATATTACAAAAAAGTTTCCTGATTGGTATCAAGAAGTTATCTATGAAGCAGAATTAGCTGAACAAGCTCCTGTTAGAGGATGCGTCGTAATTCGTCCTTATGGCAATGCGATTTGGGAAGAGATCAAAGCTGTTTTAGATAAAAAAATTAAAGACACTGGTCATGAAAATGCAATATTCCCACTCTTAATTCCTTTATCTTTTTTAGAAAAAGAGGCAGAACACGTCGCAGGTTTTGCACCTGAACTTGCTATTGTAACCCATGCTGGTGGTAAAAAATTGGAAGAACCGTTAGTCGTTCGTCCAACATCAGAGACGATGATTCATGCAATGTTTGCAAAATGGATTAAGTCATACCGCGACCTTCCTTTGAAAATTAATCAGTGGGCAAACGTCATGCGTTGGGAAAAGCGTCCACGCGCTTTCTTACGTACTTCAGAATTCTTCTGGCAAGAAGGACACACTGCTCACGAAACACACGAAGAAGCTTTGCAAGAAACTTTACTGATGCTCAGCGAATATGTTGATTTAGCACAAAATTATCTAGCAATCCCGGTTATTCAAGGGCGTAAGTCTCCATCGGAGCAGTTTCCTGGAGCTGAAGCAACCTACACGTTTGAAGGTTTTATGATTGATGGTAAAGCTTTGCAGATGGGAACATCGCATTTGCTTTCTCAAAATTTTGCAAAATCATTTGATATGAAATTTCAGAACAAAGAAGGGCAGATAGCATACCCTTATTTAACAAGCTGGGGAGCTACAACTCGTTTAGTTGGCGCTATTATTGCTTCGCATGGCGACCAAAAAGGTTTAATTATTCCACCTCGTATTGCACCAATTCAGTTAGTGATTATTCCAATTTATCGATCAGATGAAGAAAAACTACATGTCTTAGCTGCAGCACATGAGATGACAAACATCTTGAAAAAAGCTGGTATTCGTGTTAAGTGTGATGACAATGACAATATGAAACCAGGTGCTAAGTTCTTTAAATGGGAACTTCGTGGTATTCCTTTCCGTTTAGAAATTGGACCACGTGACCTTGCTGCTGGAACTGCAATGATTGCATCTCGTTTATCAGGTGAAAAGCAATCAATTGCTATGAACGATCTTATAACATTATTGCCAGGTATGCTTGACCAATTTCACCATGAACTATTTGCAACTGCACAAGCACGTTATGAAAAAATGTGGCATAAAATTGAAAAAATTGAAAACTTTGGTAAACAGCTTGAAGAGCAAGCTGGTATTTATCAGACTGGTTGGTGTCGCGATGCAGCATGTGAACAGCTATTAAAGCCGTTTACTGGTTCAATTCGATGCTTACTGAGTGATAGACAAGAGATGAAAGAATGCTTTGGTTGTAATAAGCCAAGCGTTGTGGACGTAATTGCCGGAAAATCATATTAATTGAAAGAAAAATTATGAAAACTCATTTGACTTACGAATTCGTTCAAAGTTTAATTTTCGGTGAAGAGATTGAAAAATTAGAGATGATTTTCACTAAAGTTCCAAATATTGATGTAAATTATACTGATAAAAATGGTTACTCTTTACTTTGTTTTGCTATTCATTTTGGTAAATTAAAATCGGTGCAATTTTTAATTGAAAAAGGCGCTGATATTCATCAAAAAAATCCTGAATTTTACTCAGAAGCACCTTTGCATTTAGCGGCTCGTGATTTTAATGCTGAAATTATTCAAGCGTTACTTTCTGCAGGGGCTGATATTAATGCGCTTAATACAGAAAATCAGACTCCATTAATTTTTGCACTTGGTCATGAAAAAGCTGACATAGCTTTATTTAAAGATGCTGGTGCAGACTTATTGATACAAGATAAATACAATAAAACAGCTTTGCATTACGCAGCTCAAGCAGGTCATATTACAGCTATTCAAGATTTATTAGCAGCTGGCTTAGACCTTCATGCACAAGATGATGCTGAAAATAATGTTTTACATTATGCAGCTCGTGCGCACAATCATGAAGCATTACAGTTGTTGATTGCAGCTGGTGCTAACATTGAAGCATGCGATATGTACGGACATACTCCATTGCACATTGCAGCGATGTTTGCAGAAGAAGCTTCAAGCCAAAAAGTAGCAATCTTGATTGCAGCTGGTGCTAACATTCATGCAACAAGCAAAGACGAAGCAACTCCATTGTGTATGGCTGTGCAAGCAGGTTCTTTAGAAGCTGTACAAGCTTTAGTTGCTGCAGGCGCTGATATTCATGCAAAAAGAACAAATCCAATCTTAAGCATGCAATTTAACATGAAATTTGTGAATGATACGTTATTGCATAAAGCTGCAATTAATGGTCATGCTCACATTGTTGCATTCTTGCTTGAAAAAGGCATTGAAATCAATGCGCAAGATGATATTTCAGCTTCAGCATTGCATTATGCTACAGCAGCTGAAAGCTTTGATGTTGTTAAGTTATTAGTAGCAGCTGGTGCAAATCTTAACATTGTTGATAAAGATAATGCAACTCCATTACATGTTGCAATTATTACGCATAAAAATAACGAACTGATTCAATATTTAATTGATGCAGGCGCTGATATTAATATGCCTGGTAAACATGGTAACACGTTATTGCATTATGCAGTAAAAGATCAAAACATTGCAATTACCAAACTATTAATCCGTGCTGGTGTGAACAGATCACTTGCAAATGATGGCGGCAAAGCAGCTGTACATTATGCAAAATCTAAAAAAATCAGAGAATTACTAGCGTAATATTTGAATGTATATTTTATAGGAAAGTCGCCTTGAGTAATATCAAGGCGACTTTCATTTTTTTGATCAAGTCTTATTTCCAAAATCTATGCTTTTTGGAAATAAGACTTGATTTTTACCTTTGCTATTTCCAAAATTTGCTATAATTGGAAATAGCGATACAGTTATTTTCATACATTAACGTTTTTGGAAATAGTGATACAAAAGGAGTGGCCATGCGTGAAACTGGACAGTATAACATTTTAGGTGATATTCATTTTTTTACACCATATGATTTACCCCCACGTAATCCATCATTTCAATTAACTCCTGAAATATTAGAATTTTATAGTCAGGCAATGTATAACTTGGGGAGTCTTAACGAAACAAGTAAGCGATTGCCCGATCAAAAAAGATTTATAAAAGCTTACATTATCAAAGAAGCTTTATTATCAAGCGCTATTGAAGGTATTCATACAACGTTGGTAGATGTGTTAACGCATACTCAAGATGAATCCGCAAAAGCTACTAAAAACACTCAGCTCGTTATAAATTATATACAAGCCTTGGATGTTGCGATCGAGATGATGCAGCATCAAAAATTACCAATATGTTCACGCATGATTCTTGCTGCTCACAGCGCCTTATTATCAGATATTGATGGTAATAAAGCAACGCCAGGAGTGTATCGCAAGCAAACCGTCAAGGTTGGTAATTTAGTTCCGCCCATGGCTACAATAATTCCTGAATTGATGAGTACTCTAGAAAAATATATACATGAAGATCAATCTTTACCGCCATTAATTCAAGCAGGTCTCGTACATCTTCAATTTGAAACAATTCATCCATTTTTAGATGGTAATGGCAGAATCGGGCGGTTATTAATTATTTTGATGTTGATGAATAATAAATTGTTAGATGATCCAATTTTGTACATTTCATATTATTTCAAAAAACATCATGCACAATATTACCAGGCACTTGATCGAGTTCGTACTCATGGGGACTTTGAAGGTTGGATATCTTATTATTTGCAAGCAGTTGCTCAAAGTGCTCTTGATGCAAACATACGAATAAAAGCGATAGAATCTTTAGAACGTCAGTTGCAAGAACTTATCAAATTAGATCCTCAATTATCTAAAGTCCAAGATTTATCATATGCTGTTCTGAGCTCTTTTTTTGCTACTCCAATTTCAACAATCGCGCGCCTTAATAAAATTATTAATAAATCTTATAATACGACACAGAGAATTCTTACTAAATTTGTTGAACTTGGCATGATTACTCAGTCATCGCATAAACGTGATAAAGAATATCGATTTGATCAATATTTAGATCTTTTAGAAAAAGAGTATTAGGTTCCGTTGAGCTCTTAAAATAAATAAAAAACAATAACAAAAACATCCTACGTTTTTTACAAAAACTCCGGAAAACGAGACCCCCGGCGGGGGGTGAATCGCTAAAATTTTATAAAAAAGCGAATAGTGGCCGCCGCCGCCACGGTCGCAAAAGCGCAAGCGTAGGCTTATGGTAAGTAATTTAAAGGTTAACTACAAAATTCAACAGAACCTAAAAATAAATCAGGCTATGTGAACTAAATTTACATGTGCACAACAACCTACGATATCGCTTCGCTTATCTTGGGAAACATGGTCGACTACGTCCACTTTACGATTTTTTATGAAGAATTTAGTAGCAAGCTGCCGTGAATTTTATGCCAAAAACGAAGTGAAATTTGGGAAATTAAACCCGGCTCAGATTTAAAAAGAGTGCATCAGGCCCACCGGCCTCCCGACCCCCGAAGTTTTCATAGAAAACGAAGGGCAAAACTCTATAGTAAAAATTTGGTTCACAGAACCTAGAGAAATAATGGGAATATGTAATGTATATAACCCAGTCAACCAGTTGTACGTTATGTCTAAATTATATACTCTTAATAAGAGGAAAAATTATTGTGACAATTAGAAAAATTTAAAAAGTAGGGTGATGTATGAAGAAAAAATATAGTTTGTTGTTTTGTGTATTGTTTTTTATTGCTTTAGGCTGTAAAACTGCTCAAGGAGATGATTTTCATGCTAATAATGTGAAATTTATTAGCTTTATTATGGAGCAATCAATAGATCAAGAAAAAAATTTAACGTATTCTCAGTATCGTTGTGAAGTTTATAAGCTTATTTTGGACTCTATAAATTTAGCAAAAAATATTAATGATGCGCAATTTATTCAAGATATTGAAAAATTGAATATTAAATTTTACGGAGGAGCTCATTATGGGTATCAGGCAAATCCTTTGTTACAACTTGCTTATTTAACAAAAAATGATGATCAGCAAAAGATATGGTTGAAATGTCATTATGATTTTTTAGTCTCTTATCTTCAAGCTAAAAATCAAAAAGATAAAGATAAAGCAATCGATATGCATGCTGATGTAATGGTTAAATTTTATCAGATTGATGAACGAAATGGATTCCTTTTAGGAACTAATTATTATCAACATAATGCTCACGCACATAATAAAAAATACCTTGAAACTGTTTGTCAGATGCATGATAAAAATAAAGCATTTAATAATTATATTGGAGCAATCGATAAGCTTATTTTGAACTATGCAAATAATTCTGAACAACTAGATGATAATGTATTAAGAGAAAAATTAGCTGAAATAAAAGTGAAACATGCTTCTGTATATAACCAGGATTCTTATGCTTTAGATTTGGCTCGAGTAAAAGGATTAATCCAGCTTGCACGACGAGATAGTCAAACAAAAAAATATTTACAATCAACTTTAGACTTTTTTACAAAGCTGGATGTTACTTTAAAGAGTGAAAAACGTGATGCATTAATTAATTCTTTTGCAGATGAATTTATTTTATCTTTATCGATGAATATAAGAAATGATAATGTGGTCGTACTCAACAATAGAGCAATGAATAAGATGATAGAGTGCATTATAGAGCTTGATAATCGACGTCAGTTTGATGCTGATGTTTATAAAAATGCATCAGATCGATTAATTCATAAAGAAGTTATGAAAAATCAAGATGAAGAAGAAAAATCTTATAAAAAAGATGTAAGTAAATTTCTTTTAGAGATGAATAATATACACGATAATGCCAAAAAATTAAAAAAAATAGAAGAATTTGCTCCTCGGTATGCAGAAGGTAAAAAATCTTATACTAAGTTGAGATTAGCGCCTATTAAAACACAAGACGGGAAAATTCTTGCCAAATATTTTGAACTATAAATTTATAGTTCAGAGAATTATGAGGTTAAGAAATAATTTTTAATAGGAAAGTCGCCTTGAGTAATATCAAGGCGACTTTCCTATTTTTGATCAAGTCTTATTTCCAAAAAGTATAAAACCATTTCCTATGAGGCCAAATTGAATTAATTATTATTTTTAATAATTTTTGATATGCTGAATTGTATAAATCATACATGTATTAAAACTTAGGTTATGTCATGAAATCTATACAATTAATTTTTTCTCTTTTCGTTTGCTTGCAAGTAAACTTCATGCATGCATCTGAAAAATATGCACAACAACAAGATAATGTAAATAAAGTTGACTATAGTTCTTTACAAATAGATTCTATGAGTAAGCAGTCTGCTATGGAGTTTACCTTGTTACAATATTTAGGTGCTTCTGTATTTCATGGAAATAAAGAAGCATTGCAAGATAAAAAAATACTGCATACTTTCCATTGCAAACAAAATAAAAAAGATATAAGCACGACTCAGCAGCAAGAGATGAATCTTGTCGAACAATGTTATCCTGGTTTTTTTTCAGATGATGAAGGATCTGATTTAAGCGGTCGGCATTATAAAGATGTATATAATACAAATGAACAGATAAAAAATAAATTTTTAGAAATTTTAGACCGTTCACTGCATGAAAATAAGAATCTTAATTGTTATAAAAATGATCCAATATTTTCGCATGTTATGCAGCATAAAAATGGTTATATGCAAGAGAGAGTTAATACATGGCTGAGTGAGTGGGCTTTTTTAAAAAATGATAAATTATTTCCTTTATTACCATCATTACCTTCATTATCATGTAGTATTCTATTAGATCATGTTGAAATTGCTCACATGTTGCTAGCAATACCTGAAATTAATACAAATATTCCAAAAGAGATAAACTTCTTACATTGTTCGGCTTATTATGGTTCTAAAAAAGTTATAAAATATCTTCTGACAATGCCTGATTGTGATGTAAACACAAAAAATTATTCTGGGCAGACAGCACTCCATTATGCTGCTGAGGAAGGTTTGGTAGATGTTATAGAACTCTTATTAACAGCACCAAATATTGATGTGAATATTCAGGATGAAGATGGCCAGACTTGCCTTCATTATGCTATTCTTGAAGATAAAAATGATAGTGTAAAATATTTATTAACAGCGCCCGGCATACAGGTAAATATTCAGGATGAAGATGGTTTTACACCATTACATACTGCTGTTTATACTCATAGAGCTGAAATGGTAAGATCTTTATTATCATCGCCCGATATACAGGTAAATATTCAAGATCAAAATGGTAATACGCCATTACACAATGCTATTCGATTGAATTATAGCGACATTGTAGAGCTGTTATTAGCAGTACCAGAAATTAACGTAGATATTGCAAATGAAGACGGTTGTTCTGCGTTTGATTTGCCAAAGACAGAAGCGGTGAGAGCACTTTTTTTACAGGCGGGTTTTAATTGTAGTAAAATAACACTGATACAATTAGATCCAGAAAAGACATTATCACTACTCCGTGTTATTACTTTACATGGTATCAACATTGCACAATTACCTGTAAAAGCAATACATGAAGATAATGTTGAGCAGTTACATTTACCAGAGATAGAATTGTTACGAGCAATTCTTATACTTCTAGGGGAAGAAGGAATTTTGCTTGAAGGTACAGAGCCTACACAAGAAATTTCTACACATGTAAACAAACTTTTATATTTTGCTATACACCATGGTTTGACAAATGCAGTACAACTATTGTTAAAAATCCCTGAAATTAATATAAATAGTCAAGATGAGGATGGTGAATCTTCATTACATTATGCTGTAAAGTCTGATAGAGCTGATATTGTAAAGTTGTTGTTAGCAAGACCAGAAATTGATGTCAATATTCAAGATAAAAATGGTGACAGCCCATTAGATTATGCTTTTGAAGCAAATAGAATTAATATTTTACAGCTTTTATTTGCAGTACCACAAATTAATCTCGATATTGAAAGTCAAGAGGACCAAGTTTCATTAGATGATGCTGATGATGTTGTTGAATATACTATATTGGTCATTAAACAGTTATTAAAAAAGGCACGAAATAGCAACATAGATATCAACATTCTCAGACATTTAATGCTAAAATAGATGGTAATAATTTTTATACTATCTGGTTGTGTACATTGCATGTAAAAAATTAAGATACAAGCCTGTGATATCGCTTTGCTCATCTTTTAAAACATTGGTGGCGACAACATTACGCTTTTTTTATATAAATAAATAGTGCATGAGGCCAACCGGCCAGCAGATTATCAAAGTATTTGTAGAAAACGTAGAGTGAATTTTCAGAGTAGAAATTTGGTTTGCACAGCCTACACTGTTATTAAAAAAATATCTATATTGTCACTATTTTGCTAAACTATATATAAACACAGGCTTTGTAAAAACCTCTGTTTATTATGTAATCTATGCATAATGTATTGCAATCTATAAAAACATCCTGAATTCAAGGAACCTATTTCATGAAATTTCAAAAAAAATTGGCAAAACGTGCTGAAAAACGTGAAGCAAAAAAAATAGAAAAGAAACCTGTGAAAAACAACCAACCATTTTTAAGCAGCAGAGACATTGACGGCAATAGCGCTTTGCACAATGCAATTTTGCATGACAATCTAGAATTAGTTAAAAGTTTAATCGATTCTAAAAAAGCTGATTTGAACATTAAAAATCATTTGAAAGATACTCCACTTGGTTTAGCTTTGTTGTTGCAAAAACTGCCTGCAGCTCAAATGTTGATTGAAGGTGGTGCAGATATTAACATTCAAGATGACGACAGTTATGCTCCGCTGCATGATGCTGCTGGGTACGGAAATTTTGAACTCGTGCAACTGTTAATCAAAGGCGGTGCAAATATTCATGCTCTTGATTGTGACCAACAAACACCATTATTCCATGCGGTGATTTCAACTAATTTTGATGCGGTTAAGGCGTTGCTTGAAGCAGGCTCAGAATTGAATATTAAAAATTACTTAGGCAAAACGCCATTACACGAAGCTGTGATGACTGACAATGCTGAAATGGTACAACTATTTTTACTTAACGGCGCTGATGTGCATGCGCAAGATGATAACGGTTACACTCCATTACACAATGCTGCTGGTACAGGCGATGCTGATATTGCTCAAATTTTATTAAATGCTGGTGCTGATGTAAATCAAAAAAGTAAATTTATGGACCAGCCAATGCACATTGCTGCATCATCTGATAAAATTAGAATTATCAAAACATTGGTTGCTGCAGGTGCTACCATCAATGAACAAGATATGGACGGAATTACACCACTGCATGTTGCTGCAGCGATGGGCCACCCATTAATTATCGAATATTTAATTGCACAGGGTGCAAGCTTAACAACAAAAAATAAGCATGGCCAACGTCCTGTTGATTGTTCAAAAAATAAAAAGACTAAAGAACTTATAGAAAATTGTAAAAAGGCATAATTATGACAACCAATCCGTATGGTAATAGCGCATTGCATGAAGCTGCGTGTAATGGTGACGTGCAAGCAGTTACTGATTTGTTAAATATTTTAGCAGAAGTAAACGCTCGCAATAAAGATGATGAAACTCCTTTGCATTTAGCAACTCTGCGTAATCAGACTGACACAATCAAACTGTTAATTGCTGCACAAGCTGATGTTGCTGCGGTAAACCGCTTTAATAATACTCCATTACATAACAGCACAATTTGTGGCAACACTTCAATTGTTGGTTTGTTAATTAAATCTGGCGCCCAGGTAAACGTTCAAAATTACAAAGGTAACACACCGTTACATCTTGCAGTTTTGCATCAACACAACGACATTGTGCAAAATTTAATTCGCCGTGGCGCTGATGTTAACCTACGAAATAACAAAGGCCAAACTGCCCTTGATCTTGCACAAACAGAAGCAATGAAAACCTGGTTACTATAATTTTAAAAAAAATACAGCCTACGATTTTGTAGTTACAAAATCTCCGGAAATATGGTGGCGGCGGCCACTACACGCTTATGAAAAATACATGAAATTAACAAACATAACAGTTACTAAATTATTATGCTAAAACTAGACTTTATAATAAGTTAAAGTAAGTATATTTCAGGTGTTTTTGCTGAAAATTCGAATTAGTCCCGCCGGACTTAATTTCCCCCAAGCTGCATAGCAAGCGTAGGGCAAAACAAATCTAACAACACAAGCAAAGGAGTTTTGTAACCATGAGTCTACGAGATTTCGATAAAGTATATAACAACAGCCCTTTACACATCGCTGTTGAAAATGATGATGTACAAACAGTAACAACATTGTTAAGCAACAGTGCAAAATTAGAGGCTCGTAACAGCAAGGGCAGAACTCCTTTGCATGGTGTGACAAATTATAAAATAGTAAAAGATTTACTTGCAGCTGGTGCTGATGTGGATGCACTTGATAAAGAAGGTAATACGCCGTTACACACTGCTATTTTACGTAAATGTGTCCCGATTGTTCAAATACTTTTACAAGCTGGCGCAGACGTTACGATAAAAAATAGTTACAAGGGTGATACGCCATTACACGTTGCAGTTGATCCGTTATACCGGCATGGTACCATGACCCAATTATTGGTGAAATCTGGTTCACCAGTTAATCAGCAAAATAATTTTGGTGAAACACCATTGCACATTGCTTATAAAAATAGTACAGGCCCAATCGATCGCAATATTATTAAAATATTAATTGATAACGGTGCAGATATTTCAGTCAAAAACAGTGCTGGCAAAAAACCTGCTGATCATAAAGATAATGCGTTGCATGATGCAGTGCGTTCTGGTGAAAGTAAAGATATCACCAAAATATTAATGTCGAAAACTGATATTAATTTTCAAGATATTTATGGTCGCACGGCGCTTTGTCATGCGGTATCAAAACCAGGAATAGAGGCAGGAGTTATCAGAAACTTGTTTACTGCTGGAGCTGACGCAAATATTGCTGATGCTGTTAACAGTTCTCCTTTGCATCAAGCGGTTATTCTTGGAAATATTTCGATTGTTCGATTGTTACTTAATGCAGGTGCAGTTGTTAACAAACAAAATAATGATGGAGATACACCGTTACATCTTGCAGTAAAAGCTGGCTCACGAAAGGCATTTCGTCATTATGCAGCAATTGTAAAAGTTTTAATCGATCACAAAACTGATCTTACACTCAAAAACAATGCTGGTAAAACGGCAGCAGAGTGCGCAGTTTTAGATAACATTAAAAAACTATTTGCATAGCACGCCATACATTTTTATAAAAATTAAAAAGTCGTACTGAACTTGTAATATTCAGTGCGGCTTTTTTGCTGTCACATAGTTACATTGCGTCAACCAAAATTTTATGAAAAAGTTTTGCTCTTCATTTATTATCAAAACTCCGTGAATATGCTGACCCGTGGGCATGATGCATTCTTTTTTAGATTAAAAAGCGTAATTTGGCCGCCATCACTACTGTTTTAAAAGATGAGCGAAGCGATATCGCAGGCTTGTATCTTGATTTTTAAATTTTTGTTCACATAATATCGATCTATTATTTTTAATTTCTTTGCAAATTTTAAGGTAATCGTTATTATTTTTTGCATCTACTTTTTTTATTTATTATTTCAAAGGTTTCTGCATGTCAATAAAATATATGAGCATTTCGATTATTTTATTAGCTGTTTCTTCTCATCTTATTATCAGCCAAGAAGAAAATAATACTATCTTAAAGTCAAATTCATCTGCATCTATCAGTTCATCAGGATCATGGGAAGAGATTTATTTTGATCATGGACCATTATATTATGATACTGAATTTGAAATTGTTCATGCTACAGAAAAAGAAAGAGATGATTTTTTAAATAAATTGTTGAAAATAAAGCAATTAGCACAAGATAGTAATTTTAGCGATAATGAAGATAGTAGTGATGAAGATGATAATTAAACAATAAAATTGTACACTGTATGCAAAAAATCATATAAAAGAGCTCTATGACTTTGATGAAATATTCAATCCAAAATTAATTCAAAAATATGACGGTGTCAAAAATCTTACATAAAATAATACACTTTTTTATTCATGCAGCCTATGCGTTACATAGATTGACTATGTTTTTATTGAAAATAATAGATTGCAAATGATACAATTATTTCAAATAGAATACTTACTTGAAATAATTGTATTGGTTCTGCTGTGAAAAAAATATTAAAAATATCTATAATTATTTTACTTTTCAATAATTTATTTATTATATCGCTGGAAGAAGGTAGCAATTATCAAGCATCTAAGCGTCAGCGGTTAGAACAAAAAGAAATAGAAAACGTCGTATCGATAAACAATTTTGATTTCGATGATGAGCTTTTTAATGAATTGTTAGATTTAGATTTTTCTGAATTGTATCAAGATTCATTTATTCATAACAATGTGCCTGATCAAGATGTAAAAAATCAAAATGTTACTCAGCCTGCAATAAAAAACTCTTCTGCTTTGTATGTGTCATCGAGAAGATTAAAACATGCCTTTTCTCATCCATCAGTCATTGCTTTAACATTAGACAAAATTGTGAAGAAATCTGATATTTTAGATGAAAAGATAGATATTATATCTGACGACAAGGTGATAGATAAAGAATGATTTTTATTTTATTCACCCGTAATTGAATTTATTTATCTGATGTAACTTGAATTAAAGGTATCATTAATGATATAATGTTTTCAATTAGAATATTTAATTTAAAGCATAGCAAGGTTATAATTATGAGAATTTTATTGTATATGACTTGCATAATAATAACATCATGCATGATATCAAAGATTGATGCATCGATGCAAAATTCTCTTAAATCTTTAGAAAATGTAAATACACCAACTGCAAATAGATTATCTGATCAACATAATTCTGACGATACAGTTTTGTATCTCAGGTTACCTGCCAAAAGAAAAATTTTTAATCAAGATAATATAACAGATGATCTTTATAATAAAAAATTAACTGAACTGCAAAATAAAAAAAGTCATATGTACTCTGGCCGATTACGAAATACTCATCTTGGTCGTGCTCCTCATGAACATAAAAGGACTGTTTCATTTTATTCTTTGTCGCAAGATACTCTTCAAAAAGCGTGGAATCATCCATCAGTACAAGAACTTACATTAGATAAAATATCAAAAAAAGATACCACATTAACATCTAAAAAAATTGAAAGAAAAACTCCATTCTTACAAGATTCTTTTGTCGATAAAAAATCAAAAAACAGTCAGAAAGTTGATTGCTGTGTGCAAGATGCTCAGCAGTATTCAAATAAATTCTTTGAATCTGATGAAATTTTTTCAGATCAAGTCGAATTATCGTTGTTAGAAAATTATATATTGGATAATAATCATCAAAGTTTACCTGAGCAGCAACATGTATCTGTAGATTATGTCGATGAAGATAATAATGATGAAATTTTTAATTTTGATACTTTCGATAATGATCTCTGCATAGGCACCATAGATAAACATAATGATACAGTACGTCAATCAAGTTATAACCAAACCGATCAATTAGATGAAGGTAGAATTGAAAAATTACTGTTAGATGAGTATTTAGATTCATTAATTTACAACGATACAGAAAAATAAGCATGATAACGTCTACAAAATTACCATAATTTTTATACGCAAAAACGGCAGACCTTATACAAGATCTGCCGCCAAAAAAAGGAGCTATGTTATAAGATATTGGTTACTCAAAACTTATATCTTATAATAATTCTAGCAGGCTCATGAACAATCGCAACTGGTAAGTGTCTTTTTATTTTCTACAATCTTTTATTTAAACAAATCATCCTCTATATTTTTACTTTAATTGATCTAGAATAGAGTCTATAACTATTTGTAAACTATTATTGAAAAGATTATTGTGAAGCAACTATTCCATAAATTTGAACAATATTTAATGACCGAAAAAATGGTTGCGATTAATACGTTGCAAGCATATCAACGAGACATCCTGCAATGCATTAATTTCTTAGAATCACGAGGCCGCACTTCATTTGATCAAGTTACCGCACAAGATATTAAAGAGTTTTTACATCACCTACGATTGACCTTAAAAATTTCGGCTCGAACCGTATCAAGAAAGTTATCATCACTCAAATCATTCTCTAAATTTTTGCAATATCATTACAATCACGCTGACTTTACGTATAACGTATCGTTTCCTAAGCTGGAAAAAAGCCTGCCGACCTTTCTTACCGAGGATCAAATTCTCAATCTTTTTAATGTTGCTCAAACTGACGAGACGCCGACTGGTAAACGAAATAGCACGATGATTGCTTTGATGTATGTGTGCGGTGTCCGAGTTAGTGAACTGGTAGAGTTAACGTCATCGAATATTAATTTCACTGATGGACTGTTGCACGTATCAGGCAAGGGTGGTAAACAAAGAATTGTACCGTTACCTGATTCAATGGTTGAAATGTTGCAAGTTTATTTACTCAATGTACAACCATACTTATTTAGAAATATGACCATTACGTCAGATATTTTATTTCCTATTTTGTATGCAGATAAAGTTAAGCCGATGACTCGACAGGGATTCTGGGGAATTTTAAAACAGGTTGTTACCAAGGCTGGTTTACCTGATTCAATATCTCCCCACGTTTTGCGTCATTCGATTGCGACTCATCTGCTTAAAAAAGGTGCGAATCTACGCTTGTTACAAATGGCACTTGGCCATGAGCAACTGCAAACCGTGCAGGTCTACACGCATGTTGAAGTATCACATTTAAGAAAATTATATGATGCAAAGCATCCACGAGCTTAACTAGAATTTTAATGTAAAAAAAATTGGCAATAACCATGAAAAAAATATACGTAGCAGTTTGGTTCATGTTTGGTTTGCAATCAATGAGTATGCAGGCTGCGCAAGATTCGCTGCAAAATGTTGAGAACGGGCGACAAGCTATGATTAATAATTCTGTTAAGAATTTAACTTACTTGACGCAAGGTTTTGATTTTTTACGCACTCAAAATCTTGTCGATATCTCATTTCATGATTTTTTAGAGCAGCATGTATCACACGATGAAGATGGTAATAAAAATATGAACTTTGATCAAGTTATTCTCGATGCAGAGGACGTTCTTACGAAAAATATGAAAGATACATTTTTAAAAACGCTTGATACTTCATTACAAAATTGGAAGAATCTTGATCAATGTAACAGTCAGGTATTTTTATATGTTATGCAAAATAAAGATGATAATTTCTATCGGTTCTGGTTGTATGCATGGAGTAAGACTACAGCTGAAGATGGTAAGACTCAATTGTATCGCGCAATTTTTAAATATAATCTAGAAATAGCACGTATGTTGATTGCTGCAGGAGCTGATGTAAATACTCAAAATGAGGATGGTTGGACTCCATTGTATCGAGCAGTTTTTAATAATAATACAGAAATAGCACGTATGTTAATTGCTGCAAGCGCTGATGTAAACATACAAAATAAATGTGGTTATACTCCATTGCATCATGGTAATAGTGTAGAAATAGCAAGGATGTTGATTAATGCAGGCGCTGATGTAAATATACAAAATGAATGTGGTTATACTGCATTGCATCAGGCAGCTTTAAAAAACAACCTAGAAATAGTAAGCATGTTGATTGATGCAGGCGCTGATGTAAATACTCAAAATAAGGATGGTTGGACTCCATTACATTATGTAGTTATGTCTAATAATTCAAAATCTAATAATCCAAAAGTAGCACATATATTGATTTCTGCATGCGCTGATGTAAATATTTCAGATGAATCTGGTTATACTCCATTACATTATGCTGTCTTAGGCAACGATAAAAAATTAGTGAAAATATTGATTATTGCAGGTGCTGATGTAAATACTCAAAATAAGGATGGTTGGACTCCATTACATAAAGCAGCTTTAAATAATTATATACAAATAGTTGAGATATTAATTACTGCACAAGCTCACCTTAACATTCAAAATGAAGATGGCAAAACAGCTGAGCTAGCAGCTAGAACTCCAGAAATGAAAGAAATTTTTGCACAAGCCCGAGAAAAACAACACGAAAAAATGGATGTCCAATCTATGGTAAAAATTATAAAAATAGATTAGAAAAGATTGGTAATAATTATGAAAAAAATATACAGAGCAGTTTTATTACTGTTAAACATGCAATCAATGAGTATGTACGCTGCGCAAGAGTCGCTGCAAAATGTTGAGAACGGGCGGCAAGCTATGATTGATAATGCTGTTATAAGTTTTCCTTATCTAACAGACGGTTTTGATTTTTTACGCACTCAAAATCTTGTCGATACCTCATTTCATGATTTTTTAGAGCAGCATGTGTCACATGATGAAGATGGTAATGAAGATATGAACTTTGATCAAGTTATTGTCGATGCAGAGGACATTCTTACGAAAAATATGAAAGATACATTTTTAACCATCCTTAATACTGCATTAAAAGAAAGTAAAAAACTTGATCAATTTGATGATTCTTTGTTTTTGTATGTGATGGAACACAAAGATACTACAATGCGTGACATTGTTCCTTTGTGGTTGTTAGAATGGAATAAGATTAAATATAAAGATGAGCAAACTCTATCTCTATTGTATTGGGCAACTTGGCATAATAATCTTGAAATAGTACAGATGTTAATTAATGCTCACGTAAATGTAAATATTAAAAATAATTATGGTGTAACTCCATTACATATAGCAGCTAAGAATAATTCTGCTATAGCTCTTATGTTAATTAATGCAGGTGCGATTATCAATATTAAAGATAAGTTTGGTTGCACCCCATTGCATGAAACAACTACACCAGAAATAGTAAGCATATTGATCGAAAAAGGTGCTGATCTGAATATTCAAAATAAAGATGGTAAAACTCCATTGCATGAAGCAATTCAATATAATGATATAAAAATAGCGCGTATATTGATTGATGCAGGCGCTGATTTAAATCTTAAAAATGATAATGGTTATACTGCTTTGCATCAAGCTATTCTATATAATGATATAGAAATAGCAAAGATGTTGATTGATGCAGGCGCTGATGTAAATATACAAAATGAAGATGGTAAAACAGCTGAACAAATTACTAACACTCCAGAAATAAAAGAAATTTTTGCACGAGCCCGAGAAAAACAACACGAAAAAATGAATGCGTAAGTTATAGCTGCAACTGAACAACTCATCAAAAAAATTCGTGATAACTGTAAAAAATACAGGTAGCAGTGTTATTGATGCCAATCATATGCTAAGCACACTGCATTCAATAATTAAATCGATGCAACGCCAGATTATAAAGTCTGGCGTTTTTCTTACATAGTTATACCATTTTATTTATTGTGATAATATTTTGACCAATAAGCATGATACATACAGCAAATCCAACCAGGGCACCCATCAAAAATATCACAAATGCATTGTTTGCAACTTCCTGAATTTCTTCATCTTTTTTCTTTTGTGGTGTAACGATATCAATCATTGGTCCCATACTGCTCACTATTTTTTTAAACAAATCCATAGCACTTCTTTCAAATATATAATTTAGAATCTTTAAAAAGCGTACTAAACTCAGGCAATACAAAGCAATCGTTACAAAATTCAGTTCTTATCAGCTAGAAAAAATATTATAAAAGAGTATACTAAAAGAGTGTCTGGAATATCTAATATGAATAAAATTCAAAAATTTTTTAATGGGTTATAGATGAGCAATACATTTATTTTGGAACAAAAAGAGCTAGCGGCTACACTTGGATTTATGCAACCGATTTGTTCAAAAAAAACAACGATGCAAGCAACGTCATTAATTTTATTTCATGTGACACAAAAAGAACTTATTTTAAAGGCAACAGATCTTGAAATAAGCCTTCAATATACATGTTCGATCAAAGATAGCGAAATTGCAAATCAGCAATTTTTAGTTTCGGGTAAAAAAATATTTGATATCGTGCGTGAATTGGATAACGACATCACCTTTACACTGAAAAAAAATCAGCTTGATATTTCATCAGGTAAAGTTCATTTATCATTAAATATTAAAGATGCTCAAGAATTCCCGCCATTGCCAGAACGCATTGAAAACTTAATGCACATGGATCGTGAGTTTTTATTAGAAATGTTTACGAAAGTTTCATTCTTAATTCCCCAAAATAATGCAACACCATCTTTAAATGGTCTGTTTTTAGAAATTTCATCACAAGAATTTAAAATGACAACAACTGATGGTCATTGTCTTGCGCAAGTAAAATCTGACAAATATGTTTTAAGTGAAACTAAAAAATGGTTAACTCCTCGACGAGCAGTATTTGAAATCAAAAAGATTCTAGAAAATTGCCAAGATGAGATGATTTTTTTAGGTGTGTGTAGCAATCAATTAGTATTCTCTGGTGAATCATTTAATTTTTTCACAAAATTATTAGCTGATCAGTTCCCAGCATACGAATCAATTCTAAAAAAAGATGGATTTAATCCAGCTCGTGTATCACGTGCAGATTTTATTAAAACACTTCGTCGTTCAACATGTTTGTTATCTGGTCAATTTTTGGCAACAAGTTTTAACTTTAGCCCACATCAACTCAAAGTTTGTTTAAAAAATAATGAAGTCGGTTCTTTAGAAGAAACACTTGCTATGGAAGATTACAACGGCGAATCTTTAGAGATGCGTTTTTATTCTCCATATCTTTTAAACGGGTTACAAGCTCTTTCTGGTGATAACGTAACTTGTTATTTAAAAAACAGCACACGTCCAATTATTTTTGAATCTGTTGATAAGAACAGCCAAATGGTTTATCTGGTTATGCCAGTTTCTGCAACGAAATAGGTGCATGCGTTTAGATAAAATTGAACTTAAAAATTTTAGATGTTTTGAAAAAGCTTCGTTTGATCTGGCAACGGACATTGTTATAATTTATGGTAACAATGGCTCTGGTAAAACAACCATCATCGAAGCTATTCATTACTTGTGCTATTTGTCATCGTTTCGTTCACGACTTCCTGCTGAGATGGTTAACTTTGAAAAAGATAACTTTTTTATTAAGGGACTTGTTCGACAAGATGAAACAGAAACGCATGATATTCAAGTTGGCTTTGCCGGCAAGAAAAAGGTGGCAAAAATTGATAACGTTTCAATCTCTTCGTACAAAGAACTGTTTCCGTATTATCAAGTTGTGACCGTCACAGTTGATGACATTGAACTGATTCAAGGTAGCCCAATCATTCGAAGAAACTTTATTGATCAGGTGGTTTTATTAGAAAATCCTGACTACATGGAGTTGCTCAAGCGATTTAAACAAGTTTTGCAGCAACGTAATGCAATGTTTGCAAAACAATTTAACTATGATTTGTATGTGATTTGGACTCGGCAATTATGGGAATGTACTCGTGCAATTCAAGAAAAAAGAATTGAAGCATTACAGCGACTTTCGGTTAAGGTTGCAAAATTGCTGGTCGATTTTTTTGATGAAAATTACACGCTTGATATTATCTACAGTTATAAACATATTATTGCAGATGAGACGTTTGAACAATTCTTAGAACGCAAGAAGGGCATTATTGCCTACGAGTCAATGGCAAAACGATCTGACTTTGGTGCACATCTTGACGATTTTACACTTCACTTTTGTCGTAAAAAATTAAAAAGCTACGGGTCACGTGGCCAACAAAAATTGTTAGTACTGCTTATTAAAATTGCACAGATTTTAGACCTGCATGAAAAAAATATTCATCCAATTTTTGTACTCGATGATTTTATCACTGACTTTGATAAAGACAGATTACAAGGTATCATCTCATTATTATTAACACTTGATTGTCAGTTGATTATATCGTGCCCGATACGCGAAAAGCTTCTTGAGGAGCTGGTATCGGCATCAAACATTTCTACTATAGAACTAAATAGCATATAGCCACACAACAAATACTGACAGCGTGAAAATATTTTCTTGACAGAAACCCTTTAATAAGGTAATTTTATAGTAGATTACATAGATTTGAACTATCAATATCATTCTTATCTGTAACATGTAATCGTTTAATTAGGCTTCATTACTACTCTCCTTTTTTCCATCCGTTATTTTGCAAAAAATAGCGGATGGATTTTTTTTACTCATTTTTACATATATTATTACAAACATTGATTTGAAAAATATCCAATTGATATAATCAGCACAAGGTAATACAATATCAAAATAATATATAAAGGAAATCTAATGAAAAATATAATTACAACAATTTCACTATCAACTTTAGTTTTGTTTACAATACATCTAAATATAATAGCGAAAGGTATTAATCAATTTCCTACGGAAAATTTAATGCATTCTCCCTATAACGTCTCACCTCAGCATCCTTCAATCGATACAAGAATTAAGGTAGTAGATATTGCTAAAAACACGTTTATTGCGGCTGGAGTAATAAATGCTAATAACGGAAAACCAAATTATGCAAAACAAGCACCAGTAGATAAAAAAACAAATGAATATATTTTCAACTCAAATACCTATTATGCTGTTATTACAAAAAATGGCTATGATTTTACTTCTCAGCACATAGGGACTGATTTTATTGGTTATTCAACTTGGAATGCTAGAAAAAATATAATTAGTTAGATTACTTAGGCTGTGTGAATCAAATTTAAAAAGGGAAGAGGTCAAATGATATCATTTGACCTCTTCCCTTTTTAATGGTTATTTAGTTTATTTGACTAAAACCATGCTAGCTTTTTGTGCTGGTGTCATTGTTGCTGGAAGTTTTGTGTTAGCATTATATTTAGCACCGGTAAATATAGCACCGGTAACATCAGCCCCTGTTAGATCAGCCCCTGTTAGATCTGCATCTGAAAAGTCAGCATTTGTACAATCAGTAGGGAAAGAATAAATATCCCAGTATGATGTTAACATAATTACATTTTGCAACTGAGCGTTTTTAAAATTAGTAGCTATGAAGTTTGATGATGTCATCTTTGCGCCTTGTGCTTTTATACTGCTCAAGTCATCACCCGAATAATCTCCCCATGACATATCTGCTTCTACAAGTGTTGTTCCTCTAAAGATAGCAGTCTGATTTGAAAAATTCATTTGAGTAAATATAGCTTTTGTTGCATTTGCATCTGAAAAATCAACAGTCTTTGTAAATGTAGTTTTATCATTCATAATAATACCAGAAATATTTTTACCTTTAAAGTAGTAAAAATCTAAATCCTGACCGCTTAAATCCATACCAGGAGTAGCAATTCTTATCATGCTATTTTTTTGCTGAGCAGTCAGTGTTGTTGGTAATTTTGTATTTTCATCATATAAAACGCCATCTAAAATAAACATTGATAAATCAGCTGTAGCAAGATCTGCTCCAGATAAATCAGCATGTACTCCATTATAATGAGATGGACTTATATCAAATTGAACTGGATCTTCGTCTGTTGATGTACCATCGTCATTTTTTGTAGTGCTATCCATAATTATATTTTGTAAATTAGGCTGACTAAAACGATATTTATTTAATTTTTTTCCACGCAAATCCATTCCAGCAGTAACTTCTGTTTTTGCAGCTTCTATTTTTGCAGCTGCGGCATCTTGTCTTGCTTGCTCTTCAGCTGTAAGATTTTCTTTTTATCTTCTTTTTTATCTTCTTTTTTTTGAGTTTTGTCTGCGGCTTTGTCAGTTTTTACTTCAGTTACTTTTTCATCTTTTTTTTCGACTATGTCATCTTTTTTTCCGACTACGTCATCTCTTTTATCTTTTAATTTAGCATAAAGATCGCCCATAGAAATTAAACACAATAGCATCATAAACTTTTTCATAAAAATCCCTTTTTTTGGTAACATTGATTTTTTTCTTCAATTGATACTAGCAACTGACGCTAAAAAATATCAATGGTTGCAATAAAGATTGTTGTTTTATAGACTGTAAACAATCTATAAAAAGGAAATTTTAATGAAACTTACTAGTAAAAAAATTATAGCTTTTTTGTATCTTGTATATTTTAGCCCTTGCTTGTTGAGCGGTGTATTGATTGATGCTCACCAAGAAAAAAATAAAATTAAGCAATCAGATGATGCAAGTCAACATCATGTTATCTGTTCGTATACACAACAACCTTCATCACAAGAACAGCGTGATGAGTTAAATCAAAAAGTTCACAAAGCGACCTATAAAATTAAACAATATTGTAAAAATAATTTTAACCAACCCCTTGATACAAATGAGACGTATCAACATCGTCAAGATTCAGTCTTTATCATTAACATTCATTATGATCACGGGTCATGGACATTATACAAACCGTCATTTATTTGTTATGAAGACTTTGTTACGCAAGCTGAAAAAATTTATAAAGAGTATGGACTCGATGTTATCTGCGAAAAAGAAGTACCTATAAAAATTTTAGCGATGCCTTCCGGGTTTGATGGAGAATATTTAACACTCAAAGATTTTGAGACCTATAAAAAACAGACCGATGAAGAAATCCAAAAAAAAATAGAATCGCTAAAAAAAGAATCTTCTGAAAAAAATGATGTTACTGCAGAGATTGCGCAACTTAAAAAAATTAAAGACATGAATGACTATTTCTTTTGGCATTTACAAATTCCTACAACTGGCTTACTTGCAAGTGAGCAGTACGATGCCCTTGGTATTGAGTATCGACCAGTTGCTTGGAATTTTTTGTTATGGGATTTAGCACCAAAAAAAGGTAAGGGTGCGCAAGTTGCTATTATCGATACTGGTACTTCCGCGTTTGATATAAAAGAACCAGAATTTTCGGGCTTGTACAAAAAAAATGTTAATATTACCTCATCATGCGATTTGCAAAGTTATGGATACAATCTTGTCAGTGAAAATGGTCTTGATCCTATTCGACAAATCGCTATTAACTTTGGTCATTATTGTGATCATAAAAAATTTGATATCGATGCACTTATGCAAAAACTTCCTATATGGATTAAAAATTACATAAAAAACGAAGACAAGTCTCAGATCGAGCAATATTTTATCAAACACACCAAAAAAAGCTCATTAGACGAATCAGGTACAAAGCTCAATAAAAGAGGTGAGAGATTCCTAGAAGATTTGTTACATGGAAAATATGGAATCGCTCCAAAAGGCTCAAAATCTTTCTTTACTGTCATTAATCTTGATAAACCATATAGCCAAAATGCTCTATTAGAAACATTGCCGGCACCAAAAATTATTGGTAATAAAGATACGTTTGCTGCAGGTCATGGAACTTTTACTCAGGGAATTATTAATGCGCAGCATTATAACTCTCAGGGAATTGTTGGCATTGCACCTGACGCACATGTAACAATGATTAAAGCTTTTCATGATTCTGGGACGACCAACAAAACAACGCTGAATGCTGCGCTTGAACGAGCAATCACCTTAAAATCTTCAATCGTCAGCATGAGCCTAAAAATTACTGATACGATTAGTGAGACCCAAGACGCTACCTTAAAAAAATTAATCGATTCGATCGATTATGTTGTTGCTGCATCGGGTAATGATGGTGATGACCCAGCTTTAAAAAATAAAGAAGCATATCCTGCAAAGTTTGAAAGTGTCGCTTTTGATGTTGGCGCTTTTAAATATGATGATGGAAATTATAGCATCTGTTCATTCACTCAAAAAGAATTAAACATTGGACCAAAGTTTTTAGCTCCAGGGTATGATCTTTTTAGTTCAACATTAACGCCAGGACAAACAAGTGACTCTATGTATGCATTTATGTCAGGTACCTCAGTTGCAGTTCCTGTGGTTACTGGATTTTTAGCATTAGCTCTTGCTGAGTTTCAACATGATTTTACCCGTGAAGAAATTTTAAAAGTTATTTATAAATTTTCTATCAAGCTGCATAAAAATTGGGATCAAGATGTTATTCTTGGAACAATTGATATGCGAAGTTCGTTGTTATGTTTACATGCACTCAAAGCTTTACAAACAAAACTAACAAAAAAGAAATCTGCATTACATTATTCGTATGCTGAAAATTTTGATAATTTAGTTCAAGCTATTTACACCATAAACTATTACCCAACGCAATGGTATGAAAAAAAATCTGGATATTCTTTTGTACAAGATTTTGCACATTACAATAAAGCTGCTCAGGCAGAAATAAAAAATAGTGAAAAGAATCAAACAGGATTATGCAGACCTGTAAAAAATAAATCTGCTCACGTAAACCTTAATTCTGTTGTTACCTGTATGGTTGATACTATTATTTCTGTACTTACTACAAAGTCAGCAGAAAAGACATCGATGAAAAATATTCCACAAGATTTATCTGATTCATTGTCTACAATTCTATCAACTCAAAATATAAATATTTTTGATCAAGCATCGGCACCATGTATAACAAGAATTAATGCTGGACTTGCACCAAAGAAAAAATAAAAATTTAAAATTTTTTTACATAAAAAGGCATAACGTAGCCGGCAGCCACCACTGTTTGCCAAGATGAGTAAAGCGATATCGTAGGTTTTTTGCACATGTATATTTGGTTCACACAACTCAGAAAAATTACAATGAGGACGATTAATCTGTTTGAAATTAAAATAAGAACCCAGTATGAATTTAAAAATTAAAAAACCAATGAATATCAATTATAAAGAATTTTTTTAATTTTACTTACAAACACAAGAGCCTCTTGTGAAAAATTTCATATAAAAGATATAAAAAAATAGTAAAAAAAGGTAGGTTTATGAAATTACTATACCATTTGATACCATGCATAGTATTCATGATTAATTCATTGTATAGTTATGAAGAATTTATATACCCAGTTGCACACGACGACGATCTTAAACAAATTGTATTTTTGCATCAAAAATCTTTAGATACGATTGAATTACTGTTTTATGATCAAGCAAGCCAGATTATAACTCAGCAACTTTCTTCATTTTGTATTCCTGCAAATTTTCGTATGCTTCCAACAAAAAATGGATTTAGTTTTATCGACCAGGGGTTTATTAAAATTAAATATTTTAACAAACGATCAGCCCAAACAATTTTGATGTATGAACCGATAAGTTTTATTTCATCCATGAATTGGATTGACGAAGAAACGTTTTATTTTACAGCACGCCAAGGCGACTATTATCAGACCTTTCAGGGTAATACAAACTCAGAGTTGCAAAGATTAAGTTACCAACCAGTCGATACGTTATATCCTAACAAAATTGGTAATAGTTTATATGCTATTAAACGTGATGCTGATCATCAATGCAAAATCACCATGCAACCATGGAATCCGATAGACTTTAAGCAACGCCACAATGACATCCAACCAGAAACTGTTATGGTGCAACTTTCAAACAAACCACTTTGTTTTTTAAAGATGATTTCTGACCAGAAAGGGTTTTACTTACAAGCTCCTGAAATTAAAAAAAACTACCATGAAGTGTATACGTTTGTTTGTCATCATCTAGTGCAAGCAGCTGATAGCACGTGGAAATCAGATGAACTTTTTAGTTTTAATATTCCGGTAAAATATCTTCATGGACCAGAGAGATTGTATGAATCGATAGAACCATTTTTGCCAAATTATACGGTACAAGATTTTGTGTATTATGTAGATTTTAATGAAACTGAAAATCGATTTGAATTATTAGAATTTCACATAGTAACAAAAACAACAAAAAATTTAACTGACGATTTTATGAAAAAAAATTGCTTGCAGCAACAAAAAATATTTGCGCCTCAGATTTTTGATGAAACAATTTATTGTGGAATTATTATTGAACAGACAAAAAACAGCATAGACACGCAGAATAATTTTATAAATTCAATGACGCTTTATAATACAAATTTAAAAGTGTTACCATAATATGCATTATCGGACTAGTATGGATGAGTTGTTTTTTGCTGTATATACAAGCTTTCTGCGGTTAATTCTATAGATTTATATTATGAATTGCAATAGAAATAAAAAAACGCTGCTTGTTATTTTTCAGCTTTTTTTAACTAGGTTCTGTGAACCAAATTTTTACTATAGAGTTTTGCCCTGGGTTTTCTATGAAAACTTCGGATTTATATTTATAAAATTATTTCTTGTATGTTTTTATTGAGTGTAAAAATCGTCCACGTTGTTTTATCCTTAAAATCTTGTCCTGCATGCCAATCAGAAATTCGTCGCAATTTTCCATCAGCATCTTGTCCTGCAACACAATAATAAAGTATCTTGTCACCATAATCACATGATGTTTGCAGCTCATACAAATTCTTTGCCACTGCTGTAGCCAAAGAAAAATTCCCATCGACAATTGCATCAACTTGTAAAATAATATACGGATCGATAGCACCAACAACATGAATCAATGAACTTTTTTTTACACTCGATTCATATTCCTGAACAAAATCATCTAATGTTTCTTGATTTGTTTTTTCATTTGAATTGTTATCTGAATCTATCAATAGATTGATACTATCTGACTCAAAGTTTTTATCGACACGATCTGATGACGCATGAGTAAAACAATGACTCATAAAGAGTATTATGAATATTTTGAATATATTGTGTACCATGCAAAACCCTTTCAATTTATTTTTATTCTATGGAATCATCATTTCGATCTACCATATTAATATTCCATGTTGTTTTATTTTTAAAATCTCTTCCACTGTGCACCCGCGAAGCAGGATTAAATTTTTTATCAGAATTCAATTTTGCAACGCAATAAAGAACTGGGTCAAAAGAGTTACCGGATGTTTGTAGCAAATATGTATTGCATGCCCCATCTAATTTGTGGAGTCTAACAGGAGTCCATGATTGTTTTTTATATGAAAAAAACAAATTATCATCACCTTGCTCATTGCTTAAAAATTCATATCGTTTTTCATACAGGCAAAAAGTTCCTTTTCCAACTATTTTAATTGGAGTAAATTGAAGAGCTGATGATTCTTCAGATTCTATAGATTTTAAGGGTTCTTGCAAATCTGATATTTTTGTTTTTTTACTCGACTGCTGTTCTTCTTGCAACGAAGATTGCAGACTAGCATTAATCAGAACTAAAGAAAAAATTATAATTAAATTTTTATTCATACGGCACCATGTTATTTTTTTTAATTTCAAAGTGAAATAATTATAACAGATACCTGACTAAAATAACAATACTACGCAAAAGAGAGCACCTTGCGTAGGCACTCTCTTTTTTAAAAATCGACATGAAATTTTATTTTTTATAATTGATCGTACATGACAAAAATAACAGGCATTCTTTCTTGAGCATAATACATCGTAAAAATATTTTGTAAATGAATAGCATAATCCACACTGAGCAATTGTGAAAATTCAACCCAGACAAAATCAAAACATGTATGCACCATAAAAAAATCTTCTAAGTCTGCTATGATATTATCGGTCATCAAACCTTGATTTTTAATGTCACGTAAAATGTCATATACTTTTGTATCAACACCATTTTCATGAGTTATAATACCAATATTTTGATAATATTTTAATGAACCTACAACAGATTCTAATATTTTTCTACCAGTCGCAACATTAGTAGTCTTAATAGTATGCACGCCACATGTTAAAAATATTTCTTGAAGATGTAAAACATCTTGCTCAGATAAATCAAAATTAAATATTTGCATCTCATCGTTGTTATGAACAAGATTATCATAATTCTTATCAAATGATGGTGTTGCTATGTCTGCCATAAATCCCCCATATTTCAACTTCAATAGAAGCTGGGACTGTCAATTTACTATAAGTGAATTGATAATACTATAATTCACTGAGCAGAAACAATAGATGAGAAAAATAAATACAATATAGTTACAAATGTTTGCGTTCTGACTGCCACAAGCCACACAACGATATAGCAATAGCATCAGTCACATCTTCTTTTAATGGTTTTGGAATCTGCGGAAAAAGCATAGATAACACTTGAGCAACCTGCTCTTTGGTTGCAGCTCCGTAGCCAGTGACATTTTGTTTTACTTCTCGCGGCGCAAATTCACAAATAGCAAGACCATGTTGCTGGGCTAATAAATATAATATTCCACGAAGGTAGCCAAGCTTTAAAAAAGTTTGAGCATTCTTACCAAGAAAGGGAGTTTCTAATGAAATAACGGTAACACCGTGTAATTTTATTTTTTCTGTAAAAAGATCATGAAATATTCCTACTTTCACGCTCAGTGATTGAGCAGCAGACATTTTTAAAAATCCATGATCAAGCAAAGTAATCTGATTTTTATTTTTTAAACCAGCTGTCAGGCCTGACTGTTTTTTTAAAATTGAATACCCTGTTACTGAAAAACCTGGGTCGATTCCTAAGATTACCATGTGCACTCTTTTTTTCTAGAAGTTATTACTGATCAACAGATTAGAGCTTTCTATTTTTTTTGCAACTTATGATCTGTACATTTTTATTGATTATTAAGATGCTGTACTTGCTATACTCAATAAATGGTAGAGTGTCATATTACATTAAGGAGATACGTATGAAAAGTTTGATGAATAAATTAGCAATGGTTGCAGTCGTAGTAGCATTGGTAATTGTAGGTTACATGATTGTACAACGTCAAGGAGCTGTGCAAGGTGTTAAAATTCAAGGAAAATTAAAAGATAAAGCTGGAAATAAAGCTGATAGTAATAAAAAAGACTCTGGAAATGATTGTACACTTGATGCACAATGCAAATCTGGCTCTTGCGTAGATAGTTTTTGTAGTTAAAAATTACAAAAAAGGAGTGATGTAGGTCACTCCTTTTTTTGCTTATGTTTTTTATGAAATTAGGTCAATTTGCTTGCCTGGGTGCAGCTGATGTAATCTTTTTTTACTAAAAAAAGTATAATAGCCAACTCTATACATTTTTGCCAAGCTGAGCCAGCGATATTGTAGATTTTTATGAACATGTACATTTGGTTCTCACGGCATAGTTTTTGGGCATAAAAAAAGAAGCCATCTGCGAACAGACGGCTTCCTTTGCTTTCATACTGATTTAATTGTAACAAATTGTCACAAAAAATCAATTAAATTTTTCAGCTACATGATTTTTTTGAGCATTTGCATCACAACAACTTCATGGCAACAATTATTACGCGGTGACACATCTATAGGAACAAGCCCCAATCGTTTTTCATAATAAGATTTTATAAGCTTATTTTTTTAACATCATCATTATTTTTTAATAATGAGAATCTTCACTATTTCCAGCGGATTCAAATTTTGTTAACTCACGAATAAATTGAAGTGGCACAGTCCCGGTAGGTCCGTTACGCTGTTTACCAATGATCAGTTCTGCTGATGCAGGATTTTCTGTTTCTGGGTTATACACAATATCACGATACATAAACATAATAACGTCAGCATCCTGCTCGATCGCTCCAGATTCACGAAGATCTGATAGCATTGGTCGTTTATCCATACGAGAGTCAACGGCACGAGATAGCTGTGATAATGCGATGATTGGCACACCAAGTTCTTTTGCAAGACCTTTTAATGCACGTGAAATTTCAGAAACCTCTTGATGTCTATTTTCATGTTTTTTATTAGAGTGCAATAACTGTAAATAATCGACAATCAACATATCAACATCACTTTTTGCTTTCAGCTTACGAGCCTTTGCACGTAACTCCATAATGCTAATACCTGCGGTATCATCAATAAAGAATTTCATCTGAGCTAAGTCAGCTGCAACGTGCGTCAGTTCAATCCACTCTTCAGAAGATATCGTCGCATTACGAATAGCTTGGTGATTAATACCCGACTCGGTCGAAAGCAAACGCAGGGTTAACTGCTCTGCTGACATCTCAAGTGAAAAGAATCCGACTGACATTTTATTCTTTGCAGCATTAACGGCTAAGTTTAAAGCAAATGCGGTTTTACCCATAGAAGGACGAGCTGCTAAAATAACAAGATCACCTTTTTGAAAACCAGATGTCATGTTGTCAAGTTGTTCAAACGAACTACTTACGCCCGTAACACCTTTGCTGGTACTTTTGATCGATGATAAATGTTGAAACGTTTTACGTAACCAAATATCAAGCTGCACAAAATCTTTATTTGATGTTCGACTTGAAACTTCAAATATCTTACGTTCTGCATCATCAATAATAGATTCGATATCTTTATCTGACTGATTATAACAGTCGGTGATAATGCCAACTGATGAATTAATTAACGAACGTAGTGTTGCTTTGCTTTTAACAATTTCAGCATGCTGTTCGATTAATCCAACTGCAGGAATATCTTCTTGAAGCCCAACTAAGTAAATAACGCCACCAGCAACGCTCATCTCTTTTTGAGCTTCAAGTTGATGTTGAAGTGTAATCATGTCTATACGCTGGCTATTACTTGCAAGTGTAGCAATCGCTTGGTAAATAGCTCGGTGCGCAGGCATATAAAAATCTGCAGGCATCAAAATCTCTGCAATTGAATGATAACATTCATCATTAAGTAAAATTGCTCCCAAAATAGCGCGTTCAGCGTCCACATTGGATGGCAATGACTTACCAAGCATCGATTCAACTGGTTTAACCGTGTCTACTTGTTTTTTTTGATAGTTATTATTAAATGAAGGATTTTGTTGCGACATAAATTTTTTACGCTATGACTTGAAGAGTAAACTGTGTTTGAACTTTTGGAGATAATTTAATAGTAACCATAAACGTACCTTTTTCTTTGATAGCTTTTTCAAAGATTACTTGGTTTTTTTCAATGGTAATATTCTGTTCTTTTAACAAATCAACAACTTCTGTTGAGCTAATAGCTGCATACAGTTTATTGTTATCTTGTACTGTTTTTTTAATTTTTAATGATAATTTTGAAATCTCATCTGCAAGCAAACTTGCTGTTGAATCGATAATAGCTGCACGATTTTGTACATTACGAGCTTTTTCTTTGTATAAAGCTTCATTTTCTTTTGTTACTTCTACCGCAAGTTTATTTGGGAATAAAAAGTTTTTTGCATAACCGCTTGAAACCTTGATGATTTCGTTTTTTAAACCAACGTGTACAATGTTTTTTAATAGAAATACGTTCATGTTTTACCTTTTAAGAAAATTACATCATAACTTACTTATTAAAGTATAGCGCAAATAACAAATTAATTAAGATTTTTGGATAAAAGGTTTATGAAACATTAATTCTAAGAATAAGAGCGCATGTGTATGCGCTCTTATTGTATCTATCTGTAAAAATCTAGATTTACAAGACTCACCAATATGTATAGTATTATCTAGTATATGCCCATCTCTATATCTTTTATCTTTTTATCCAATTCCGCTGTTTTTTTATCTACTTGCGCTTTATGATTACTTTGCACAACTACAGTTGCACTATGCGTATGCAAGTAACGATTTACAAACACATATCCAGCGATTCCTAATGCAACACCTAAAGCGATGGTAATTAAATTTTTCATACTATTCTCCGAAAAGATGCATGCTTGAACCACTATCATCCACGCCCGAATGCCTATCATAAGAATGAATAGTTTCTTCTGGAGTATATTGATTGTATTGATTAATCGTTCCTTCCGGATTATAAGAATCTTTAACAGGTGTCTTCTGCACAACAACTATAGAACTATGAGTATGCAAGTAACGATTTACAACAACGTACCCTGCGATTCCTAATGCAACGCCTAAAGCGATGGTGATTAACTGTTTCATACTATTCTCCTTTATATATTATTATGCATATAGAAGATACTCATCAGGTTCCTGTAGAAGATACTCATCAGGTTCCTGTTGATCCCGCTGCTGCCACTCCAGCTGATATTCATTCTGCACATTCTGCCAATTCTGCACAACTACAGTTGCACTATGCGTAGTAAGATAACGATTTACAACAACGTACCCAGCGATTCCTAACGCAACGCCTAAAGCGATGGTAAGTAACAACTTCATACTATTCTCCTTTTTTTATTTTCTCTCTGCGCTATTCACTGCGTTTTCAGCATCTTTAGACGCATTTTGAGCTTTTTTAACTGTATTTTCATCATTATTATTTACGACTGCACGTCTTTGCACAACAACTGTTTCATCATGATTTTTATTATGATGTGATTCTTTAGCAGGCCCCATCTGCACAACGACAGTTGCACTATGCGTAGTAAGATAACGATTTACAACAACATATCCAGCGATTCCTAATGCAACACCTAAAGCGATGGTAATTAACTGTTTCATACTATTCTCCTTTATTAAAAACTACTTATAAACTATCCTTGGTGTACAAGAGTGCTTAAAATTTTATTTTTAAACAGCTGCTTTTACATCTTTTTCAGCTTGCTTTGTAAATTTATTTATTGATTTATTATCCCAAGAACTAGTTGTTCCATATTGAGTATTCGTTGATTCTGAACCATTATCATATCCATGATATATGCCGCTATCAATACCTTGTATTTTAACTGTAGCACTATGACTTGTGCAATATTCATTGACAACCATGTAGCCAGCAATTCCTAATGCAACGCCAATAGCGATCATAATTAAATTTTTCATACTATTCTCCTTTTTTTAGTTTTTTGATTCTGAATATAATTTACTATATACCCGTCAGGAAAATCAATGCTAATTGAATTAATTCAAAGCTTTCCCTTGATCATTGAAATCCATTCTGAAATAATGGTACGCTGTTTTTATAAAAAATTAGTACATTATTGTCATAAAATTTGGATACACATGAAAAAAATTTTAATAGCTTTTAGCCTATTTTCGACCACATTGGTATATTGTGATATTAATACATCAGTAATAAACCCAACTATAGATTCTGAGCTTATGCAAACAGCTAAGTTTTCAAAAAAAGATAATATACAAAATTTTTCAACGACAGGAATCTGTATAAATTGTGATCTATCAAATATAGATTTTCGTAAAATTATAAAAAAGCTCAAAGAAGAATATATTTCGATTGATCTGGAAAGTAGCGATGTCAATGGGTCTGATTTTTCAGTGATAGAATATGAAAATGAAAAAGTCTACGCTCATTTAGCAGGAGGCAATTTTAAAAATGGTAACTTGAGTAAAACTAATTTATCGTACGCTAACTTAACAAACGCTATTTTAACAAAGGCAGATTTATCTAACTCTAATTTATCGTATGCTAACTTAAGCGGAGCTAATCTTGCTGGCGCAGATTTAACAGGAGTCGACTTATCTTTTGCTAATTTAAGTGGGGCTAATCTAACGGGCGCTAACTTAACAGGTGCTAAATTAGTAGGCGCAAATTTAAATGGAGCTATTTTATCTAATAGCAATATCTCAAAAGCTAACTTTACCGACGCTGATTTAACTAATACAATCTTGAAAAATATCACTAAATTTCAAGGGGTTATTTTATCAGATAGAACTATTATTAATGGAACTGATTTTACTGGTACTAAGTTAACTCAAAATGAGGTAAAAAATGCTGACATGACATACGCAATTGGATACTACCCAACAAAGCAATAAGCCTTGATACATTTATGAGATTACAAGAGCCAAGGTCATGACCTTGGCTCTTGTTTTTTAACAGAATATAAACTGTAAATTCTCGGAGTTTTGGTAAAAATCATAAGATAAGAATTGAGTCATTTTAGTGAGGTTGCTGCACTTTACACTATATTTGTCATTAAATTATGTAAAACTGATTAAAAATTGCTTATAATATGCCTATATGAAAATTATTTGAAATAAAGAAAATTATAATGATAAAAAATTTCTTAATTATAGCTTGCATGGCGATAACGATTATATATCCATCAGAATATGAATCAGATGCAGAAACAGTTGTAGAAAAATTTGATATGAATCAATTTCACCAAGAGCAGAATATCTATGCATTTTTGCACCAACTCAACAATCAATATGCTCACTACCACACTCAAGAAGAAACGTTAAGAGAAAGCCCTCCTTATACATGTCCATCATGCATAATTGATCCTCTTACAATGCTGCGTAATGCATGCGCTGTTCCATCAGCGCAATGTGCAGAATCAAAATGTATTACAGCATCTGATTGTTGCTGCGAAAAAATTCTTTGCAATGTTGAAAAAACATACTTTAACCAAACAGTAACAAGTTGTTGCAAGCTAACATGCGCTACGCTCTGTGTACCTGTATGTAAGCATGTCGTTACACCTGATTGTATTCGATGTTTATGCTTTACGGCAGGATGTTACTGGTTGGATGCCAAAAAAGAATCAAAGTAGTTGTTATAAAGCAGCAAAACAAGTGTTGATATGGCACAAGTGATAGTGATTAGGTATACAACGTTACCTGTACGTAGCAAATAATCCAAGAGATACATAAAAAAAGAGCCAAAGTTTTTAGACCTCGGCTCTTTTTTATTTTTTAAAAACTCAGTTATTTTACGTGTGCAAGTTCTCGGCGAGCAATTTCTTTTTGCACAGCTATAAGACGAGATGCGCTTGACGGATGTGTAGAAGTTATTTCTACGAATTTTTGATATTTCAAAGGGGATATTTCTGAAATATTTGATTCAAAGGAGATATTTTTTTCAAAAAATTGCGCATAACCACGAAGTGCTGCTAGATCTGCATGCTTACAAACAAAAGCATCTGCCTGTATTTCGTTTTGACGGGAATCATAGAGTGCGGCTAAAGAACCAACTGTAGACATGGTAGAAAACAAACCAATTCGCCTTGGCATGCTTTTAGTTAAATTCCACAACGAACCGTACAAGTTTTTTGCCGATGGGGTTTGTGCAACTTTTTTCATATAATCTTGATAGCATATTTCTAAAGGGACAAGAGTTCCTAGCATAAAAAATAAAGATTTAATATTATGATTATGCTCAATATGCCCCGCTTCATGAAGCACAATTCCCTCAAATCCGGCAAGCTTTTCAATTTTAGCTTGAACCTCTGTATCATTTTCAGGCACTTGCTCAATAGTTATAAGATCATAAAAAGGAGCGTAAATTATATGATGATCCATATCGGCAGCCCAGATAATTCCAGATTTAAATTTCTTTTGATCAAGATGAGCTTCTGGATATTTCATTGCAAGATCTTTATACCACGCTAAAGAATGTGGGAAAATCTGAGCATCAATCGAATCTGCTTCTTTGTAGGTAGAATAATCATATGCTCTCTTTGTTAATGCAGCACCAGTTACAAGCGAAAACCCACTCAGCCGAGTTATAAACGATGCTTGGCATATCTGACCACCAAACAACAATGAACAGAGTACTATCATATTTTTTTGTAATTTCTGCATACATGTAATCTTTTTTAATTTACTGATAGGATATTTATTTTATTCATAATAACTTGCATTGCACAATCTGTCAAAAGAGTCGGGTTTTTATTTAAAATAAATAACATGGCATACAAGGCAAACTTGTCGTAATATACAAACAACATCGGGTTATCAGCAGCAAGAGTATTAAGCTCATGTAAAAATAGTATAAAAATTGTAGGCACTTTATTCAAAAATTTTTCTTTATAATGATAAAAAGAGGCACGAGATCAATACATACGACTTGTAAAATATGAGCGTAATACTATCATATTTTATACATGGCACATATAAAATACGATGAATACCAGATGCAAGGTAATAGCTAAAAAAGCTTGTTACCATGATATAATCAGGGGTGCACATCAATGAAACTGGTCAAAGCAGTCTGATTATGCAAACAAAAGGGACTGTATAATGAAGACACAAGTTACGCCTGAAAAGAGTCGTGCTACCCAACCCGCCACATTTTGGTCTTATTGGGTCTGACCTGCGCTTAAAAAAATCGATGAATAATCATTTGTTTACCTATCTAATACGCAATATATACATCGTAATAATCGCATGCGCAGACAACTCCCCTTTTCTATCATCATGTGTACATTTGTGTAGTGTGTGCGTACGTATCTGTATAGATATGCAGTCAGGCGTATAGGGGTCGTGTAGGCATAGGTCTAAAATGTCTTCCATAATAATCATAGAGATCTTTTACTACCTACCACTTTATTTTTAAACTATTTTGTTCAATACTAATGAAAGCAACGTAAATATTATTCATATATAACGAAAAGGTAATCCCTATGAATCATTTCTTTAAATCTCTTTTATTTACCCTTGCTATGCCTTGCTTTATCTCAGCTGGCGCCATGGGTGTACAAATGCAACCAGTATCTGTCCATGATATGTTCAAAGATCTTACCGAAGAGCAAATCGTTGCTTATATGGAAGAAGGACAACGTGAGATGGAACGTATCATGACCAAAGGAACTCCAGAAGAACAAGCTGAGTTCATGAGAATGATGGAAGATACTATGAAAAGTTTTTCACCAGAAGATTTTGAAGAGATTAATAAAATTGCTCAAATCGTAGAACCTTTGTTATTAGAAAAAGAAGCAGAAGCTTTTAAAGCGCAAGAAGCTAAAACAATTAAACCTGAGCCTATCAAAGAACCACGACAAGAGATGGTCTCTGGAGATTCTTCATTTGAATATATGCTGCATAGAATTAATAAAACGATCAATGGAATTTTATTAAAAGTAAAAAGTGATGTGACGTTAACATCAGTATTAAAACAGTGGGATAAGAAAGAAACATTTAACGAACTTGTTCGTTTACTCCAAGCTTTGAATAATAAAAACATTTTAGCGATATTAACATCCGCTAAGAATGATGATATTAAAAAGCTTAATGAGACCATAGAAAATTTTTCTAAACGCTTAGAAATAGAAAATAAGCAGTTTAACGTAGCAGATACGTTTGGTTTAGAAATTGATAAAGCAACATCAGATGCAAACGTACTGAAATTTAATAAAATATTAGAATTCTTCTCTGGTGCAACAGAGACATTATTACCAATGCTGACAAAATTCTTACAAGAATTTGAACCAGAGGCATTAAAATTAGCAAAAGAACATGATGACAAAGCAAAATCTTCATTAGATGCTGCAAAACAAATTGAAAAAATAAAACGTCCAATTGGTGCTTACACAGGTATAGATAATAATCCGTCGTATGGTTCATCTGCAAATTACAACCCTGCTCGCAATGATTACGCAGGCCAAAACTATACAAGCGCATCGCCACAAAGTCGCAGAGCTCAAAACAAAATGAACTATAATGGCGGCGCTGGTAATAGCCAAGGCGCTCCAAACTCTTCTTCTATGCCAGGCGCACCAGCAGCTCCTGCAGACAAAACCATCAAAAAAGAAGATCCAAAAGAGAAAAAGCCTGAAGACAAAAAAGCTGATGCATTAAAACCAGTCATCGATAAAATTGAACGATATGATGACATGTTTGATAATGCTTCTTACGATGAATATCGCAAAGCATTATCAAAAGCTGGCGATATTTATAAGCCATACGGCAAAGAGTTGCTTAATATCGATGATTTTAACAATAATTATAATCGCGAATCTATTACCAACCCTTATTTCAATGGACCAATATCACAACAAGAAAGAAGCTTGCGATCTTCATTGCAACCAAACTTACAAAAATATAACGAAAAATCAGCAGAATTTAAAAAAGCTACGCAAAGTGCTCATACCTATTACGGAACACTCAAAGCATTAATTGATGCAGCTCTACCAGATATCAAAGAGCTGAAATCAATTGTAGATGCAACTAGAACAAGTCTACCATCTCTCAACGTATCAGAGCTTGATAAGTTGAATAACTCACCTGCGCTTAAAAAACTAAAATCACGATTCCAATCGTATGAAGGTTTATTTAATAGCACCCAAAAAGAGTTACAAAATAAACACAAAGCTCATAAAATAGAAAAAGATAACGCAGAAGAAACAAAAGCGTACAACGAACTACAAGCAAAGGTAGAAAGTTTACACGGCCTTGATCGCGTTATACTTGACACTCGCGCATCATTTGATTTATTAGATCGAGCAATAAAAGCCGAAATCAAACGTAAAAAACGAGATGCTGGTAAAGTTAATTAACTTATATTACATCTATGATTATAAAGAGAAAGGGGTGCAATGCACCCCTTTCTCTTTATTTTTTATACAATAAAATTCCCATTTCTCTTCGCCCTGCCTTACAAAAAACGACTCACAGCATCAATCGGCTATACAGACTTTTTATTTTCTTCCCCCCCAAAAAAAATAAATACAATAAAAAATCATTAAAAAATTATTTATATGCAATCTTCATTTTTAACTCTTTTATAACTCTTTATAATTCTTTTTAAATCTTCCTTATTCCTTTTTTATTATTCCTTATTTATTATTCCTTAAAATTCTTTGTATTCAATTCTTTTCTTTGTATTTGAGAAATTATAATCCCCCCCCAGAACTCTTTCACCAGGGGGGATTATAATTTCTACTCCCCGGCGCAAAAAAAAATTTGGTAGCCTCAAAAATTAAACAATCATTGATAATATGCAAAAAAATCGCGTAAAAAAATACAATACAGCTCAATCAAAAAAGCAAAAAACAACCCTCTCAATCACCTATTTTCAATTAAAAATAAAAAATATAACCAATCAAAAAAAGTAAAATCACATAAAAAATCATCTATTATACGAAATCTCAACGCAAAAAAGAACAAATGATACAATTGCAATAAATTCTTTAAAAAACCCTGCACGCAAAATAATCATCAAAAAAAGAGTAAAAAGCTCCATACAAATTAATACCAGTAATCGCAGATGAGCGAAGCGATATCGTAGGTTTTTATCCATATGTAAATTTAGTTCACACAGCCTAAGTTCTGTAAAACAAATTTTCACCAGAGAATTTTGCCCTGCGATTTCTATAAAAACTCAGAGAATCAGAATGATCTGGATGCATAACAAACTCTTTTTTAAAATAAAAAAGAGTGACCTGGCCACCGCCAACCACACCTCAAGAGATAAGCTCAGCGATATGGCAAGCCTGTATCTTATTTTTTTAAATTTGGTCCACACAGCACAATATAATTAATGCTTGTATTATGCGAAATGCAGCGACAAAATCAAACAGCTTAACTTTATAAAATCTTCTTAATAAGACTCATATAGTAAAACAGAAAAACTAAAAAAATACTTTAAATAAAACACTTGCAACAGAATTAAAAAATAGAAAATAAATAAAGTTGATTTAATTTAAAATTGTTAACATAACTATATAAAAATTGTAAAAAATACTATTTCAAAGAAAAAAAGTGTCACTCACTCTAATTTTCTTGTTTTTTATTATTACAGTGCACGCAAAAACGCATTTTGTGCTTTAAACAAAGCCTTTTTATGCATGTGATTTTTTATAAAAACATACAATTATGCACATTTTGATAAAAATTTTAACTCAATTATCTTAAATAAAACTCTAGGCTGTGTGAACCAAATTTAAAAGTTGTGTACAATCCTACGATATCGCTTCGCTCATCTCCGGAAACATTGGTGGCGGCAGCCACGTTGCGCTTTTTTAGTTTAAAAAAAGAGTGCATCAGGCCCACTGGCCTGCAAATTCCCGGAGTTTTTGTAGAAAGCGTAGGGCGAAACTCTTTGGTAAAAATTTGGTTCACAAAACCTAGGATATTGTTCACACAGCTTGATATATAATTTCATGCAAAAAAGGGAAAGCCTACAAGCTCTCCCTTTTTTAATAATCATAGAAAAATATAACTATCTTTCATTATCAAAAGACATCCAAAAATCTTCGCATCGCTCAAGCAAATCTTGCTCCCAGCAATATTCTTTCTCTGACACTTGTAATTCACCTAGGTCAACAAACTGATCACACAACACTATCAAATCTTGAAACAAACTCGAATCGCGCTCACCAACCATAGTTGGAATCGGTCCCCACTCTTCACGAGCAAGTTCAGAATCAAAACTGTCCTGACTACAATAATGCACATGAGGCAAAAATATCAGCGTCACTGCTAACACAAAATTTTTATATATTTTCATACAACAACCCTGATTTTTATACAATTTTTTTACGACACAACCATCTACTTACAACATACAACATGCGCTAATTTTCAATTTTTTTAATAAACGAATCGAGCACGCAAACTGCAATAGCAGGTGCCATTAATTCTATAATTTTACATCTATCTACATGATCATACAAAACAAATAAAGGCTTTACTAAATCTAAAGGCTCTTTAATAGCTGATTCACGTTCCTCATATGATAAATAAGCAAGCTCCCAATGATAACCTTCTTCATCAGCTCTTTCTGTTGTTTCATAAATAAATTGTGCTAAATCTTGCAATTGAGGCAAAAAATTACATTGCTCAACAAAAATAGAAACATTCGTTTGAAAATTATAAATAGAATCTACAGTCTCACCATGCACAAGCCGCAAAGATCTCTCATGACTGCAAAACATTTGCTGTGATAGCACACATAATAAAAATATAGATAAAATTCTACACCTGTTCATACAATACCAATCTCCAGTTATTCAACCTCTTTTTCACCATCAAAATAAGATAATCCTAATGATGTATACATATCATCACCAGTGATAACTTTTTGATTAAAAAAATCTTGTCCATGATCTGACGCATTCATCGTAATTTCATCGGTATCAACCAAGCAATAATCTTCAATAACATCAAGACTTTCGCTTGTACAACTATGACAATTTTCTACTTCATCCAAATCCTGAAGATAGAAATAAATTTTTACCGCCTCACGAGAAATAAAAATATTCTCTAAATCATCTTCACATTGAGAATCAACGTCTTGAAATAATTTTTTTGATGAAACTCGTGCAACCAAGCCATGAGTCTGAAAACTTTCTGCTAGCTCAATTTCAGCATTTTGACTCGTAAAAATTGTATCTACAAAAGAAACACACGCGATTAAATTGAGGATTAATTTCGTCTGCATCACACCTCAAAACTTATGTATGATTAATAATTATAAAAAACAAGTTTAACCAATTGCATAATAAAATTCAATTAGTATACTTTTAAATAGATCGCATCAGAGTTATAGACAAACAAGAACTGCAACTATTCTCTCAAATAGTTCACCACAGTCTCCTATCGATCTCATACATGATGCGGCAAAAAAAATTGTCGCCAACGCAAAAAGGGCCCAGGTTTATCCTGAGCCCTTTCTCTTTTTTAAAATTTCACACCGCAAGGCATCTTAACTTATAATACACGATGATTCATCTTCATGGGCAAACAACTCTAACACGCAAGATACTTCATGCTGCTCTGCAAATGATTGTGCGCTAATGCCTGCTCGATTACGACGATCAACTTGTGCGCCAGCTCGCAAAAGCTGTAATACACAAGATATATGCTCGTGCGTTGGAAAATTTTTGTACTGTATAACCGCATACAATAATGGCGTAGAACCATGCTTGTCAGGCATATTTGCTAAAACTTGTAAATCATTAAAATCACAACCATTATGAAATTCATAATGATTCAAAAGTTCAGACACAGCACGCACATTTCCGTACTCAGCTGCAGCGCACAGCAATGTTTTGCCATCTTGATTGTCATAATAAACACAATCAGAATGAGATTGACAAATCAATGACGGCATCGCTTTATGATCTTTTTCTTTTATTGCAGAAAACAGTTGTAAATTATCATACATAATTGAAGCATCTCTTGCTAAAAGAAAAGTCGGCGCATCAAAAAAATCAATTGAAATTTCTTGCCGATCACTCCTGTCATGCAAAGGCAGACCTTGCTCCATCAAATCAAAATCTTGCATACCAGCATTAACAATGCTTAATTGAGAATCTTGAGATGCAAAAAAAATATCAGATCCAAAAATAAACATACAACTTATCATAAAAAAATATCGATTACACATACTATAAAAAACTTTCACTGGGTAAAAAATTACTGATAATTATAAAAATTCAGATCACACAAAATAGAAATTTTCAACTAATAGTACAAGAAAATGGATCCTGAAGATCTTCTGTTAGTGCCACATATTCCATATGTTTAATAGTTATAGGGTCTAAAGATCTTGCAGATTTACCTTGCTCATTAACAAAATCAGGATTTGCGCCACATGCCAGAAGAAGGCGCATACAATCAGCAGATTCTTTAATAGATTCATGTCTTATATGCTTTTTTGTCAAATGTATCAAAGCTGTATTTCCACTCTCATAAGGAATATCCACAATACCACGCAAAGACTTAAGACGGCTGACACCTCCTGCGCAATTATTTAAATTTATATCTTTATAATGCCGAATTAAAAGTTCCATTGCTACATTATTACTACATTGCGCTGCTAAAGCAATCAAGGTAATGTTATCCTCATCATTCCCAAAAAAAACACAAGGGACACTACTTTTTTCAAGTAACTGTTGTACCGAGTAATGTTTATAAAATTTTATTGCACGACGTAACAATTCATTTGAATTATCTTGTGCTCCGCAATCTAAAAAAACCTGAATCATCTGAGAGTTATTATGATCTACTGCACAAGCAAAATAACTTAACCCGTTGCGATAACAACTTGCAGGATCAATACCTTGCAAAAGTAACGATCGAACTTGAGTACGATTATCATGTTTAATAGCTTGCAATAACAATTCGCCTCTATGTTCAACAACAGGCATAGCTATATCAACTTCATGTTCATCTTGATCTACAACGACGTGGCAAGATGCACTATCTAAAAAACAAGCTTCTGTTTCTTGCAAAAGTTGGTCAGATGCGCTTAACATTACAACGTGCAAAACAACAAAAAGCATACAATTGAACATAAAAAATTTAATACGCATACGATTTAAAAACTTTCATTATCTATCATGTTATTACTATAATTTATTATTGAGCAGATAAACCCCAAGTTTCTACAACTCAGGGTTTATCGTTATGTTTTGTTTTTCAAAAATTCAGAAAAGAAGTCATACAATCTTATGACTGTAAAACCTTGGTGCATCGAGAACAAAGTTGTTTTGCTTCATCAAATTTGCCCGTCACTTCCCACTGCCAACAACGAGCACATTTACCGCCCTGCGCTTTAGCAGCTTGCACAAATAAACCAGGTGCAACTTCTTGAATACTGCCAGGTACGTCAGACAAACTAATCTGCGATACGATAAAGTATTCTTTTAAAAACTGCTCAACTGAGTGACCTTGTGCACGTATCATAGCAAACAAGGCAGCAATCTGATCATAATCTTTATACTGAGAAGAAATATGCGACGCAACAGCAGCATCAAGCGAATGCTTAACTAACCCTTGCCCACGTAAATCTTCTAACGATTTTAACACCAATGAACGAACATCGCGCATCGCATCAAAACTTGCATAAAAGTCTGCTTTACTCATGCCATTATCTTGAGTAAACAATCTATCAATGACCCACGACAAATCTGCAAAATCTTGCAAATGAATTGATCGCTTTTTATCAACTTGATACGAATCAGAAATTAATTCTGCCGTAAACGAAAGCACTGGCGCCATAATTTTTGTTAAGGCATCAAGAATGTAATAACATAATGTTTGCGCAGATCGACGTTCAAGACTATCAGCTTTTTCAACGTATAAACGATCTTTGACGATGTCTAAATAAAATGAACTAATTTCTTTAACACAATAATCCGCTAATTCATGAAACACCGCAGTTGTTTTACGACCACGATACGCATGCTTAATCGACTCGTTTACATCATGCAGCTGGCATAACGCATACTGATCGATCGCAAGCATTTTTTCAACAACAATCGCATTGTTTTCAAAATTAAAGTCATTTAAATTCATTAATAAACCACGGCACGTGTTGCGAATCTTGCGATGCACTTCCGCTACGTTATTTAATAAATTTTTTGAAACCACAGGATCACTGTCATAATCGTTACTTGCAACCCATAAACGCAAACCATCATTACCAATTTCTTTAATAATGTCAGCAGGGTTTACCACGTTACCAATCGATTTCGACATCTTACGACCCTTGTCATCGACCGTAAAACCGTGCGTTAAAATTTCACGCATTGCAGGTTTTTCATGCAATGCCAAGCTGGTAAGCAATGAACTCTGGAACCATCCACGATGCTGATCTTTACCTTCAAGGTACATGCTCACCGGATAAATAGCTTCAACACCTTCAGATAACATAGCAAAATGACTCACACCAGAATCAAACCACACGTCTAAAATATCTGATTCTTTTGTAAGATTCGTACCGCTACATTTTTTACAAGTAGATCCAGGTACTAACGTTTCAATTGCAACAGTATCCCAATATTCAATACCATGTTGCTCTACACCCTTTGCAACGATTTCGATCAAGTCTGTTGAAATGTATACATCGTTACAATCGTTACATGAAACTGCCGGTATTGGCACACCCCATGAACGTTGACGAGACAAACACCATTCTAAACGACCCGATACCGTTGCACTTAAACGATTTTGTCCCGTTTCTGGAATCATACGCATATCAGCAATTGCTTGCAATGCACGTTGACGTAAATTATGTTGTGATAAATCACAAAACCATTGCTTGGTAGCTCTAAAAATTAAGCCCTGATGACAACGCCAACAATGTGGGTACGAGTGACGAATTGTTTGTTTGAATAATAAATTGCCAGCTTCATCTAATTTTTTTAATACCGCCCACTGACCATCAGTTACCAACATGCCAGCTAAATCTGCAGGAATAATATCAACGGTGTAACGACCATCAACAGAAATCGGTGAATAGATTTCTAAACCGTTTTTTACGCCAATTTCATAATCATCTGGTCCACATCCTGGAGCATTATGCACACACGCTGTTCCATCTTCTAACGAAACAAAGGCATCGCCAATAACAGTAACTTGAAAGTTTTCGATTAATGGATGGGTAACTTTTTGACCAATTAATAATTCTGCAGGCATTTCAGCTATAATGTGAGCAGTTGTACCAAGCGTTGCTGCAACTTTAGCAACTAATTCTTTTCCAATAATTACTAACTTTTCATTCATTTCTACTAATTGATACGTAGCACCTGGTTTTAAAACTACAGAACGATTTAATGGTAATGTCCACGGTGTTGTTGTCCATGCAAGCAAACTTACTTTTTTATCACCTACCGTTGGGAATAGTGCAGCGGTTGTTGCTGCATCAAACGGAAACTGTACATACACTGATGGATCTTTGCGTTCTTCATACTCAATTTCAGCATTTGCTAAAACGGTTTGACACGTCATGCACCATGGCACGGTCTTTTGCTTACGAGCAATATACCCTTTACCAACCATAATCCCAAATGCACGTAATGTTTGTGCTTCATAGATCGGGTCCATTGTTGCGCACGATTTATCCCACTGCATCATAATGCCAAGATTTCTGAACTGCTGTTTTTGAATATCAGCCCACTTTTGAGCATACACACGACATGCAGCTTTTAAAGCTACTGGATCATTTTTCAGTTCAGGGTTTTCGGTCGTAACTTTAAACTCAATTGGCAATCCATGACAATCCCATAACGGAACAAACGGAACATGCTTACCAGACATACGCTCTGACTTCGTAACAATATCTTTTAAAATTTTATTATACGCATGACCAAGGTGAATATCACCATTTGCATACGGAGGACCATCAGCAAGAACAAACTGTTCTTTGCCTTTGTTATGTTCAAATGTTGTTGCGTACAAAAGTTCTTTTTCCCAGCGTTCTAAAACTTGCTGGTCAAAAATATGAGCTTGAGCACGAATAGGAAAATCTGTTGATGGGAGATTCAATGTATCTTTATAACTTAAAGCAGCGACTTCTTTCTCTTCATGCTTGCTCATAAATAAACCTTTTCATATACTAATAGGAGGATAAACAAATGAATTTTCAGTATACCAAAACAAAAGCAATTTACCACGAGATTTCTGGTATGCTTTCAAGATATAATGAGATGTATCTTGAATTTTTTAATCCTCTTTTGTTTATTGTCAAAAAAATATACTTATTCAATATATTTCTACTTTAAAAATACAAATTTTTTGTTCCTATTTTATTTTTTACATCATACATACTATATATTTGAAAGACGATGATTATGATGAAAAATATACACGTATTAATTCTATTATTGAGCGTACAATCACCAATATTTACAACTCAAGAATCACATGTGCAAAAAAGCAATGCACAAATTCGCAATGAAATAATTGATCAAGCAACAAAAGATTTGCCTATGCTTGTTACCTGCTTTAATTTTTTGCAGGAACACAACGTAAGCAATCAGTCGTTTCATGAATATGTAACAGAACATCTTAACCACGCTACAGGATTAGAATGTAATTTTGGTCAAACAATTGAAAAAGCTGAAGATGTAATTCTTGCAAAGATACGTGATCCATTTTTTAAAACGATGCATCATGCAATACATGAAAAAAAGGCGCTTAATACGACAGATGATCCTGTATTATTATTTATGATTCAGCACAAAGATGGATGTATGAATTTTTTTATACAGCAATGGGTTAATCAAACAGATCCAAGAATAGATAATGGAACACTCTTACACCAGGCTATTGCAAAAAAAAATCTTGAATGCGTAGATCTTTTAATTACCTTAGGTGCAAATATTAACACTCAAAATAAATCTGGATGGACGCCTTTATATGCAGCAACTTTCTATAATCATACAGAAATAGCTGATATATTAATTGCTACTGGCGCTGATCTTAACATTCCAGATCATGTTGGAGAAACTGCATTGCATTGCGCAACATTAGCCGATCTCAATACTCCAGAGGTTTATAGGCAAACTACATTAGATTATACAAAGTTAACGAACAGTGAAAAAATAGCATTAAAATTAATTGCTGCTGGAGCTGATCTCAATTGTAAAGATAAATATGGATGCACCCCACTTTATCGAGCATATTCAAGTTGTAAAATAGTAATAGTACAAATGTTAATTACTGCCGGTGCTCATATAAACATCAAAAACAATGAAGGTAATACTATTGATGACAACATTTTTTCACCTGAAATTCATGCGCTGTTTAAACAAGTAAGACAAAAAAACGATGATCAAAAGATAGCAATATTTGAAAATCAAATTTAAAAAGATTGGCGATAGATCATGAATAATTTTGATAATAAAAAAATCGGTATCTGGGGATTTGGCGTTGTGGGCTCATCAGCTCTTACTTTTTTTGATCAATGGAATGTAACATCCATCGAAATTTTAAATAATAAACCGGTAGAACTCCCACACACTCGCAACATAGTTTTTGCAACGCTGCAAGCTCCTACAACAATTCATAATTTTTTTGAAAATAACGATTTCATTTTAGTCAGTCCTGGAATTCCTTTACATCAGTATCAATCGTATGCTCATAAACTCATCAGTGAACTTGATCTTTTTTATCATCATAACTCCAGCCCTACTATTGCAATTACCGGCTCACTTGGCAAAACAAGCATTACTCACCTGCTCACTAACATTTTGCAAAAAATGAATCTGCATACCATCGCAGCTGGCAATATTGGATACCCCATGCTTCAACTTATCAGCAAGCTCCAAACTGAAAAATTTGATACAATCGTACTAGAACTATCAAGTTTCCAGCTTCAACAATCACAAATTTGTTCACCCGATCTTGCTATTATTACGAATATTTATGATAACCACCTTGATCATCACGCATCAATAGATGAATACATTGATGCAAAGTTTAACATAATCAAGCATCAAAACTCCCTTAAAAAAGCTCTCATGCCACTTGAACTTGCAAGCCTTGTTAATGCAAAATCTTTAGATCATCATCATATTATTTTTTTCTCTGCAAGCAAACCAACTCAAGAACAACTGAGTAAACTAGCACCAGATACCACTATCTATTATGTAGATAAAAACAGTATCTACAAAATGGTTAATCAGGTAACAACATTATTACTTACCATCAGTCAGCTGCCACCAATTACGTTTCAAACAAATTTTTTAATTATACTTGCAGCGCTTGATATACAAAACATTTCAGTACAATCAGTTGCAAACATACTCGCCCAACTTGATATTCCTGATCATCGATTACAAAAAATAGCATCGCATCATGGGTCAGATTTTTATAACGATTCAAAATCAACCGTCTGGCAAGCGACTTTACAAGCCGTAAATTCTATGCACCATGACAAACCAATCAAACTTTTTCTTGGTGGATTAAGTAAAGGCGCAAACCGTGAACCATTACTCCAGGCTCTGCAAAACAAAAATATAGAAGTGTATGCGTTTGGTAAAGAAGCAGAACTGCTTGGTACTATCTGTAAAAAATTTAATATTGCATACGCTGCACACGATACACTTCAAGACTCTTTTGATGCATGCGTCAAAAATATTACGCAGCCAAGCAGTATCTTATTTTCGCCTGCAGGATCAAGTTATGACTTATTTGATAATTATATTGATCGAGGCAAAAAATTTGTAAACATGGTTACAAACTATACAAAAAATATTTCATAAAAAACTCAAACGGTTTACTTTTGATGCGTCCATATACTAGTATAAAATAAAAAAGTTGTATGTTTATAGCAGAAAAAAAGGACGATGACCTATGAAAAAAATAAATTTAATTGCATTATGCCTCTTGCTTTCAAGCCCACTTATCATAAAAAGTTCTTCAGAAAGTATCTCAGAAAAATCAACTGAAATAGAAAATGATATTAAAGATATAAAAACAGCAATAAAAGATAAAAAAGCTGCTGCTGATTTTAGCAACAGTGAATTACAAAAGAAAAACTCTTCATTGCAAGTAAAAATACAAGATTACATGAAACTATTAGCAACAAATATGCCAACTGGCACATCTGAAGAACAAAAGGCAGCTAAAGCGAATCAACTTGACCAAAAAAACTACTTTAAAATACAGTTACAAGCTGCTGCTGCAGATCTACAAGCTCAAGTAACTTACATAAGAACATCACTTACAGCAAAAACAAATTATTTGCATAGACTAAAAAACAGATCTGTTGTACTTAATTCAATGCTCGTAACAAATAAAGATAACGGCGTTGTCATGCTTCCTGCAAGAAGAGCTAACGTTGAAAAGCAAAAAAATATAAATCAATCTGACATTGCAGAGACAATCGCAGAAAAAACTAGCCTAGAAAAGCAACTCAAAGATATTAGTAACTCAATTATGCAATTACAAAAGTTTTTGAATGATAAATCAATTAACTAATCGCATGCAATAAAAACAGTCAAGTTCATTTAAAATCATTTCTTGCAAACGATCTTATCCCCGGCATACATCCGGGGATATTTTCTTATTGAAATATTTATTTTTTCAAAAAACCATTGTAAATAAAGTTTAAATTTTGATACCATGAATTTTAGTAAGAGTTATTCGTGGTTGAATAATTCGTAAACAAAAAAGGAGAACGTTATGAAAAAGTTACAATTATTAGCATTATCTATGCTACTTTCAACACCATTTGCAGTTACTTACACATCATACGCAGCTGATGCGGCTGATGCAACTGAAACAACACAAGCTGCTGCAAGCAATAAACCTAAGGTAGCAAGTAAAAATGATGGTAGACAAGCTGAACGACAAGCAAGAAGAGACGACAGAAGAAGTGAGCTTACAGAACAATTAAAAGCAATTCAAGCAAAAAAAGTAGCTTTTATGAATTCTGATGCAGATTTACAAGCTCAAAAAGAAGAGCATGGCCAAACATTACGGGCTCAAATTAAATCTGTAGAAGATGATATCCGTGATTTAAATTTATCAGATGTTCAAAGCAAAGAAGCAAGAGCCGCATTACTTAATTTACATCAAGAACGTGATACATTACGATCACGTCTAGAACGCCATAAATATAAATTACAAGCAAGAAAGTCTCTTTTAATGGGCCATGTTGACTGTATGCAAAATCATATTGCAGATTTACAAGCAAAACAAGATGAGCTGACAGCACAATTAAACGGTAAAGCTCAAGACAATGCTCAAGTTGTATCAATACAAAAAGATGTTGATTCAATTAAAAAAGAAATCGAAACTAAACAAGGTAATGTAATAGCTCTTCAAGCTAAAGTAGATGCTGCTCAAAAAGCTCTTGACGCGCTACAAGATAAAAAATCTGACAGAAAAATGCAAGCTGTTCAAAATAAAAGAAACAGCTAAGTAAATTTAGTTCATATTTAGCAGGCACGATTATACATCGTGCCTGCTTTTTTGTGTTTATTTTTGTTATATTTACAAAATAGAGAAATAAAATATAGATTATATTCATGTAAGTAATTACAAGTTGATACATAATTAATTTGCGATATTACATGATGCTCTTATACTATACAAGTTCTTAATTGTAATTAGATATCATAAATTTTAATTAAAAAGGAGATATGCATGACAAAGAAGATTTTTTCTCGAAAGCTTTTATTTTTACTTATTGCAGCAACAATTGCTTATAACACCATCGATGCAAAATTAACTGAAGATGGATTTAGTGATATTAGACCCCATCATCATGCATCATTTAAAGACGATGGACAAGCATGCAAAGAACGAATAATTGAAGAAATGTGCTGTGGCGTCGACACAACCCCAACACCACACGCAATTTTAAATTTTATAGAATTGATTCAAATCTATATCGAAAAAATCAAAAACACATCATCTATCTCTTTTGAATCTGTTGATATCGCACGCATTGCGGTTCTTGATGTTGCTCGTGCACGCAAAATGTTATCAAAAGCAACACCAGCTGAAATTTTAAACGACATTCGCCATGCAATTGATCGAGTTGACAAACAAGTTATTCAACTTGAGTCATACGTCAGAAAATCAAAAATAGAGTAAATTAAAATCCAAGCCTGTGCTATCGCTCCGTTTATTTCCGCAAACAGGCGCTTGGCGACCACGTTACGATTTTTTATGTAAAAAAAAGAGTGCATCAGGCACATACATCATGCCGATCCACGAAATTTTCATACATAATGGAGAGTAAAAAATTTGGTTCACGCAACCTAGCATTTGCGATAAAACGTGATAGACTCATCTGGATACAATTTTTTAACGATTACAAGCTGAACAGATGCGAGTTTTGTTATGTTAACTCAACAAAAAATTAAACATGATGCAACAATCTTTATTTCGATTGTTCTCACGTTAATTACACTGGGAATTATATTTGTCTACTCATCAAGCTCATTTTATGCACTCGAAAAATTCGGGTCACCCCTGTACTATGCACAACGCCAATGTTACGGAATCGTACTTGGCTCACTGTTTTTTTATGGAGCCTATAACATTCCGCTCAGCAGCTTACAAAGCTTAAGCTTTTTTATATTTTCAAGCTCACTTGCCCTGACTGCCCTTCCGTTAATTTCTCACCTGACCAAGCGTATGCACGGTTCAAGTCGATGGGTTAATCTATTTGGGTTTATCTTTCAACCAAGCGAGATTCTTAAAATTACCACCATCATCTATGTCGCTTCATTTCTTGCACGCAAGCAAGATCAACGAGAATCATTTAAAAAAGGCTATCTACCCCTTTTGTGTATCAGCATGATCGTCAGTGTAATACTACTCAAACAACCAGATTTTGGTTGTACTGCAACGATTCTTGCAACCGTCTTAATCATGCTCTTCATTGCAAAAATGAATATGAAATACCTCATGATGCTCACAAGCGTTGCCCTGCCCCTGGCAGGCATTGTTGTCTATTTTCAACCCTATCGTTGGAAGCGAATTTTAATCTATTTAGACCCGTGGAAAGATCCACAAGGTGCGGGTTTCCAAGTTATTCAATCCTTGATTGCAATCGGTTCAGGCGGCCTTTGGGGTACCGGGATCGCTCAATCAAAACAGAAATTTTTCTACCTACCGATGCAACACACTGACTTTATTTTTGCTATTATTGCCGAAGAAACAGGTTTTATTGGTACCACCTGCTTGATCAGTCTTTTTGCGCTCTTTTTATACTTTGGCTTTAAAATTTCATGGCAACTAAAAAATCTTTTTGCCATTTATATGGTACAAGGTTTAACCATTTTAGTTTCAATCCAAGCATTGATTAATATTTTTGTATCAACCGGTCTAGCTCCCACCAAAGGTATTGGGCTCCCATTTATTAGTTATGGTAACACTGCCCTTGCCTGTAATATGATGATTGCAGGACTCATCATGAACGCTGCACATGATTTTTATGAGTAAGCAGACAATCAGATTCTGTTGAGTTGTATTACAATCATATTCAATTGACCTGCAATTTTGCTTGTACAATCAGCTGTACAAGCAACTATCTATTTTTTAACAACGAGCATACAAGTTTCAATTTGAAAATATTTAAATTTTTTGCACTATTGTATGGTAATTATTTTTTTAATAAATAGGTTGTAATATGAAAAATCAAAAAATTATAATATTTTGTATGTTACTTGCTGGATTACACATAGATGCTGCTGAACAGTATCCATCGTTAGCGCCACAATATCTTCTCAGCTTACAACAAGAGCAGGCCGTAAAAGAGAATGTAAAGCAAAATGCCAGTTTAAAAGATTATCAAAATATGTTATCACCTCAAAAAAGAAAATATCTTGAAGATATTTTTTATACTGTTATAGAACAAGAAGAAAATATAGATGAAAAAAATAGGTCAATAAAGCGGGTTTGCTTTCAAGAGCATAACAATATGCGTGTAGAAAAAAATCATACGAATAAAGAACAAGATTTTACCCCTCTCAATAATCTGATCGAACATTTAGAAGATTTGTCAAATGAAGTAGAACCCGTTGATGAATTGAGTCAAGCTATCCAAAATAACTTTGCTCAGCGACAAAAACAATTTGAAAAAAAAGTTTATGTTGCATCTGTGTATGGAGTTTTACAACAGCATGCAATATCACTGGAGGATTTTAATAATCTTGAGAATTCAGTAAGGCAATTCTTATTATCAAATTTAGTTAAAAATAATGTAGAGCAAATTGCGTTGCAAGTATATCCTCAACAAGGAATCAAAACTCAAACAATTGAGCATTATAATACTTTAATGGGTTATGCACCAAAAAATAAAAAAAACTCTTCACAAAAAATTAACAATGATTTTTATGCGCAAGCAATTGAAAAAGTTTTACATAATAACCATATACTCATTAAAGATTTTAATGAATTATCTACATTTAGAAAAACTACATTATTGTTAACTTTAAGTGTACAAGATTATGAAAGTTTGCCCGAATCTGAACAAAAATTAATTTATAATTTGAGCGTTAAGCGCGATAAATTTTATGAATCTTGCAAAAAATCTCGAAGTAAGCACGTAGTAAATAATCAAATGGATTTTTCAGAAAGCCAACATGCTGAGGCTTAATATTATATTTTTCATGACCATTATAATTACAACCTAATTCAAAAAAATTTCTCATAGTCGTGTAACAATCTATTGAAAACACAGATCAAAATAAGCTACTATAAACATATAATACTATTACCAAGGTCAAAATATTATGAAAAAGTTTATGCTGGATGTTTTTTGCTTGATGTCTTTATGTGTTACAATTTCTGCTATGCACCATGAAGAAATACCCACTGCTCGTGCTACTGCAATGAAAGACAACCATCAATTGCATGATAGTACACCTGTGCAAGCAAAAGCTGAGTTTATCAATAAAAATTATACGCAAGCAAAAGCTGAAGCTATCCCTCATGCAACTGCTGTTCAATCGCATACGAATTTACCAACCAGCACGCATAGTGTTTCTACAAATTCTTTAAGCATAGAACCAGAAATAATCCAAGATCATCATGATCAACCTATCCAAATTTTTAATGCACAAGGAGAAATTCTAAGCGAACACTTTGCAACTTCAGATGGCAGCCAGCACTCAACGGTGTATAATGCTGACGGCAGTACAACGACAACAGTTATAGACACTAAAAAAATAAAACAAAAAGAAACCGTCGTACATGCCGATGGAAGCTCAATTATCAAATTCTATAATGAATCTGGAAAACTTGAAGGGACTGATACCATCGCAAAAGATGGCTCAAAAGTTAGTGTAAAAAATAGCTTGGAAGGTGACATCACAGATTCAGCAATTATCAATAAAACAAATCAGCTGGAAGCAACAATGCGACTTGACGACTATGGTAATAGAACAGCTACAACCTATCATGCTGACAACACGACGACAACTCAACTCTTTACCAGTGAACAAACTACACTCAATGATGATGGAACAACAACTACTCAATCAACGAATCCTCAAGGAGTGACAACACAAATAATAAAAAATAGCGATAATAATGTTGTAGAAAAAATAACATTCAATGCGCAACAAACCAAAAGTGAGATCATTCAATACAATCTCTTGCAACCTGGTACAATTCTTTCGACTCTTAACGCAGAAAGATTCCCTGACGGATCAATCCATGCAACTAAAAAAAATGGTCAAAATGTTATCATCGAGCAAACAACGTATACTCCAGATAACATCCAAGAAAAAACTGTCTACAAGCCAGATAAGAGTAAAGAAATCACAAAAATAAATGCGGATGATATTGTGACTGAAAAAACAATTATTAAAGCTGATGGCAGCAAAGAAATGTTTTTTTATAATCCTGAAACTAGTAAAATTGTAAGCAAAATTAATTCTGATACTCAAGGCAATGCAACCATGCAAGAGTATGATCTGATAACTAACCAGCTTATTTTTGTAACAGATGCAATTATTGATGAAAACGGGTATGCAACATCAATCAAAAAAGATGCTCAAGGCAAAGTCATATCACAAACTATCTCAAACCATCAAGGCGGTATTATATTTGAATCTGATTTTAAAACTGATGGTACTATTGAAACAAAAGAATATGACCCTACGACTGATGCAATAATTTCTCATACTGTAACCACAACAGATGCACAAGGTAATAAAGTTTTCACCAAAAAAAATAACGTTGGTAAAATTATTGAAACCGGAACTTCACGAGTTGATGGCAGCAGTGAATTTACCGATTATGATGAACATGAAAAACCAGTATCAAAAACAGCATTTGCTGCTGATGGAACATCAGTAACAACAGCAATGTAACTTTGTAAAAAGAAGATCGCAGAACACTTCGAGTGTGAATCAAATTTAAAAATTAAGATACTATCCTACGACATCGCTTCGCTTATCTTGGCAAACAGTGGTGGCGGCGGCCACGTTACGCTTTTTTTATGTAAAGCTACATCAATCTATGTAAAAAACGAAGCAAACTTTGAGAAATTAAACCTGGCTAAGATTTAAAAAAAGTGCATCAGGCCCACTGGCCTACCGATTCCCGGAGTTTTTGTAAAAAACGTAGGGTTCAACGCTCTCTATATAATTGAGTTCGCACAACCTACTGTCTTCTTTTTTAATCTATTTATCTTCGTTCTTCTCAACTGCTTTGGGTAGAAAATTATCATAAAACAATGAAACGAACAACGCTGCTGGTTCATATTCAATATCGCAACTAGAATCTGAAGATTCTTGAGAGTCTGAGTCAGATTCGTACTGATCAGCTAATAATTCTAATGTTTTTTGTATTGATAAGTCGTAGATATTAAAAGCTTTTCCATATTTTTTTAAATAGCGAGCAGCATCTTTATGGTGTCTTCCAAATTCTTCAACCAGAAGGTCAACTATAGGCTGTTTTGCATGCAATGGAATCGGTAATTTGCCGCCATTTAACTCTCGCGTTGCCGTCTTAATCTGACTGCATGATTTAAGATGCATGTGGCTAACAGGCTCATAATGCGCATTAATAATTCGAGATATAGTTATATCCAATTTTACTTGTCGTTCAGACTCCCAATCTGATTGACTTGCAACCATCATCGACCCATACAAAAACGCTACTATAAAAAATATCATAGTCCCCCCTACCTGAAGTTAGAATATAGTAAACAGTTACCGGGTTTGATACTACCATCTTGTTCAATCAAAAGAAAAGTAACTATCAAAAACTTAGCAATACCATGATACGGTAAAGAACTTTATTACAAAAATGGGGTGCATATTTTATATGTGCACCCCTCATAAAAATTATGTGTAAAAATAGTTTTTATTTTTTATCTATGCTACCTGACCCACGCAAATTATTTTTATGCAACGTAATATATGAATTATTCTTTTCACCTTCATAGAAACGATATTGCATTAAATCAGCATCTAATGTTTCTCTTCCAGATTGAGTAACTTTAACATTCGGGTGATGTGCAAAGTCTGGAGTTAACACCAAATCTTTATCAACATACCATGTTTTTATGCCATCAAAAGCAGCTGATTTATCTGTTGTGCATTTTTCGTCCCAATCATTTGTTCTTGCACATATTTTTCCAAGCGGCAAAAATCTATGACTGAGCGTAACTTGCTGGCCAGGCCCTACTAGTTTTTCAATGAAGTCTGATTGAATATATATGAGTTTGTCACTTTCATTACACACATGGACTATTTTTAATGGAGGAGTTACTTGATGTAAAAAAATACAAGCTCCTAGAGCAAATAAACATAATGCTCCTCGATAAGATATCATTTCTCTATCATGATCTGCTTGTGATGAAGCATGTACATCAGACATCAGGGTTAAACTTATACAACAGATCATTAAAAATAATTTTTTAATACCAAATTTCATAAAAACATTCCCTCCACAATGGAATTTATTTGATCATATTTATAGGTAAAAAGCTGACTGCGTAAACCAAATTTATCATTAAGATACTATCCTACGACATAGCTTCGCTCATCTCCCACGCTTCGCATAAAGCTACGCCGGACACAGCCGGAAACATGGGTGGCAGCTGCTACGTTACACTTTTACATCTACAAAATAGTGTATCAGGCCCACCGGCCAGCAAATCCCCGGAGTTTTCATAGAAAACATAAGGCAAAAAAATTATTTTAATAATTTGATTTAATCAACCTAGATTACAATTTAATACAATTTATTTTTTATCGATTTTCAATGATCCTCGTAAATTATAATAAGGCGTATTGATCGATTCAATATTTTCATTATCGCGATACGATTGATATCCTAACTCAACAGCTTCATATTTTGCCTTTGGAGTTAAGCTCAAATCATCTTCTCCATGTACAACCCACTTGCTATATTTTTCCAATGAATCTGATGTAGCACATGTTCGTCTTGCTTGAGTATCACTGACACAAAGGAAATTTAATGGACCTTGTATGTGTAAATCTGCTGCTACATTTGGATTCATCATGACAATTCGACCTTGCGCATCAATAATTACAAGTCCAGGAGTCTTATTGACAATATCATAATTATAATGTTTTGCTTGACTGATTTCATTGATTATCAAATTCGTCATGATAAGACTGATACCTACTAAGCCTACTACTCCTACTGCGATTTCCCCAACTCTACCATAAGTTCTTGAATTACAATTTTGGTACATTGTATAACAATAATTATTAGTCTCTGGTGCACCTTGGGACACTCGTTCATACGAACTATTTTGAGTAATAGAAAATGGACTTTCTGCTGCAAAATTTTTATCGCAGCCAAGGTAAGAAAATAAACTGATAATAAGAATTTTTTTAAAAGAACTGTTCATAATATAGAATCTTTTTTATGCTGTGTTACAAATTAAATTATTATTTATTTTTTTTCTACAAGAACGAGGTCACGTAGATTATAATACGGAGCGTCTGTACCTAAGCTTTCATGTTTATATAAACGAAATGATTGAGCTGTTGCATTCACGCCAGAATATTCATCTTTTCCACGAGTAAAAGTTAAATGATCATGCACATACCAATTACGGTCTTTTAATCCATCTTGCGTTACACATTCACGCTTACCAAAACTAGACCATCCATACGAATAAACTGCACACAATTTTGTTAAATCACCTACTGCATGTATCTTGGCATACTTATTTGGTCGTACAGTTTTTACACAATCTTTATTTGAACCACATCCTGGTTGATAATGTATATCAATTGTTTCATTTTCACGATTGTATATTTGATACGAATGAGTATCAATACCAAAAACGCATCCTACAACAATTCCGGTAATAATACACGATACTAACAAGCAACCGGTAATTTTTTTACACGCAGAAGAAAATTCTACTTCTTGCAATACACTATACCAATCGCTCGTGCTTGTTTGACAAGAGTCCCAGCATGATACACATGATCTTTGGCACGAGACTAGCAAATCAGAACAAGTACTTGATTGTTCGATTGAATAGTCACAGCAGCAGCAATAGCATCTGCTACTGATAATCGAGAACCATGAGTTAATTCTAGCTCTTGATCACCTGCCTGTGATGCATTCAACGGCACATACATCAACATTGCAATCAAAGAAGGCCCCGAATATAACTATTCAGGACCGTACTTAAAAAAATATAATCTAAAAAATTACGCTTTCCAATTCATCGCTAAATCAATCAGCAACCTGACCGATGAACCTGTTGCACCAGAGCGGTAATAACTGATATTTGGCACGTTATACGCAGAACTTGCGATATCCAAGTGTACCCATGGAGTTTTGTTTTCTACAAACTCATGTAAGAACCATGCTGCAGTAATTGTCCCTGCTGCAATTGATCGATTCCCAATGTTTTGCATATCAGCTACTTCAGATTTAATTGCAGTTTTAAAATCAGATGTAAATGGCAACGCCCACACTTTATCACCAGAACGCTCGCCCGCTGCTTTGACCAAATCACTTAATTTTGGATTATCAGACAACAATGCAGAAAAGAATGGTCCGACTGCATAAATACACGCACCTGTTAACGTTGCAATGTCAATAACTGCATCTAACTTATAATTTTTTGTCACATACGATAAAGCATCTGCTAAAACTAAACGCCCTTCAGCATCAGTATTACGAACTTCTGCTGTTTTACCATTGTAGAATTTTAGAATATCGCCTGGCTTTAATGCATCAGGACCAATTAAATTTTCGGTAATGGCAGCAACTGCAACAATATTAACGTTTGGTTGTAGTTGAGCAAGTGCAACGATAGAGTTAATAACTGAACCTGCGCCAGCCATATCTTCCTTCATCTCTTCCATAGAATCTGCGGGCTTAATACTTAGTCCACCAGAGTCAAACGTAATACCTTTACCAACAAACCCAATTGTTTGAGCATCTGCATGTTTTGCTTTGTATTCTAAAATAACAAAACGAGGGTCTTGATGCGATCCACGAGAAACGCCATGCAAACCTTCCATACCCAATTCTTTGATTTTTTTACCGTCAAAAATAGTACATTGCAAACCATGTTCTTGAGCAAGTTCTTGTGCCATATCTGCAATATGTGTTGGTGTTAAACGACTTGGCGGAGTATTAACCCAGTCACGTTCTCTGTTAACTGCCTGTGCAATAATATGCCCTGCGTCAAATCCTTTAACTGCTTGTGTCGCATCAGATCCTTGATAGCTTACCGTGACAGCTAAGTCAGCAGGAGCATCAGCTTTTTTCGATACGTGTGCATCATATTTATAGCCAGCGATTTCTAAAATTGATCCCGTTTGTTGTGCAAAAAATGCACTCTCAAGACCAAATTGTTCTGCTGCAGGCATCACAAATGATAACGATTCTAGATGCTTTGCTTGCGCTGTTGTTATCAATGTACCAAGTGCACGACGATACGTTTCGATGTTTAAAACGCCATCTTCTTTTTTACCAAGACCAACAAAGAAAAATTTGATAGTTTTTTTCTCATGAATAACTGGTAAGGTTACCATGCTTCCAGCACAACCTTTAAATTTTTTATGCTCTAAAAATGTCGCCACGTCAGTTGCTACAATCGTAGAAACAGCTGCATAATCAGCTGGTGTAAAATCTTCTGTTAATAAAATAGCAACACTTTGCGTTGCAAGCTCTTGAAGGCTTTTTGGGCTCCATGCCATCTGAATTTTCATAGTATCCTTGCCTCATACAATATATAGTTCATAGAATCTATTTTCTCACTCTCTAGTGTACCAAAATAATTCCTGAAATCCATAATCGATAAAAATACATCAGATAGCAAGCCGTTTGACTATGTGTATTATTACAGCGTATAATAACTTACAAGAAACACTTTGCTAGAAAAATTTATAGGAGTTATATGAAATACCTGCAATTATTATTTTTATCCCATGTACTTCTTGCATGTGCGGATAATTACGCGAGCGAGAAAACAATCATTTCATCAGTTGCATCTTGCGATGAAATTACATATACAGCTAAATTATATGATATTAAAAACTTAATTGTAGCATTGTGCAGACATACCGACGCTTCTAAAAATTACCATGCAAACTTAAAAAGATATATTGCAAGTTCACCTCATAAAATATCCAGACAATATACTTGCATGACTCAAAAAAATGAACGTCGAAATATGAAAAAACAAGACAATCTCATAACAATGTATGAAAACGAATATATAATTGCAGATGAATTATCAAAATCTATAGATCCAAGTAGATAGTAGATGAAGTTTTTAATGCTGAATTTAAAAAAATGCTGCAAGAATATTAAAAAAAGGGTTGCGTGATGCAACCCTTTTTTTAATATTCTTGCCTTGGTAGATTAATTACTTACGAATAATGATCCTACCTGGCTCCATACAGAATTCACCCAACTAAAAAATCCGGTCGATGTTTCTTGAGTTTGATGAGATCCTAATCGACCAAGCACACCAGCTTGTGCCCGTGATGTAGAATTTTGAACAGCATTTTGATCACGTAAAACATTAATTTTTGAACTATTATTATTAATTAATGTTTGATGCTTTGCAATTGTATCACGTTTATTTTGTAACAAACGTTTTACATAATCATTTTGCTTTCCTTTTGATGTTTTCACGATATCTTTCGTAAGAACATCGATAGCTGCTTGTAACTGCTGATTCTGCTTTTCAAGTCGTTCAATTTGCTCTTGATCTGTTTTTGGCAATGAAACTTTCAACTTGTTGACCTGTTTTTGCAAATCAGCATCAGACTTACGGGTATGCAGCTGCGAAAGCTCATTTTGTAACTGCTGCGCCTGAGTTAATGCCGGTACTACAACTGGCTCAACAAGCTTACTGCCTTCAGTGTCTTCTTGAACAGGAACTTGAGGTTTTGTTGCTCCTTCTTTTGGTTGCATAGAACCTTTTTTAATGTTTTCAGCTTGTTCTTTTTCTATTTGCTCAAACTTGTCATTAAGTGCTCGTAATTTATTCAATTCACTCTTTGCACCATACATTTCAAACTTTTTCAGATCTGCTTTTATTTCGTTTTTTAAAGCTTCAACTTCTGGAGTTGAATCTAAAGTATGCAAAATATCCAAACGATTCTTCAAATTAAGAACTATTTTTTCTTCTGGTGAAAGTTGAGTTTGCTCTTTAACTTCTTTTACCGCTTCAGGTAAAGTAGTAGCATCTGATGCACCACTTAATCTACCAAGCACACCAGCTTGTGCTTGTGATGCAGTTTTTGATGTTGTCGATGCTGTCGATGTTGATGCACGAGCAAATCTTGGTACAAACGGAGCTTTATAGATCAACGTAGCATCTTTACTCATCACCGGCTTACCCATTTTATTCGATACAATTGCACCATCTTTATCAACAACAGATGGTCTACTTACTGCAACAGTTAATTTCGTTGTCAACGAATTCAAGTCAGTCATAGACAATGCAATTCCTCGAGGAACACCTTGTGTATCAAATAACGCACCTGTTTCAAGATCAACGTACCCGTCTTGTGATAAATACGTGCTTTGCTTTTCTTTATTCGCTGTATTAATCTTATCGTTATCAGTCTCTGTATTAATCTTATTGCTATCAGAAGCAAACACTTGCGCTATAAACCGACCATGAACTGTATCTACTTTGATACGAGTTAATGATTTTGTCAGCGTTGCTTGAGCAGCTGCATCTGATGGCGGATTACCAATTTCTTTTATACCAAAATTATCCAACTGCAACGACCCAGAACCTGATGTCGGTAAGAACTGAGCTAAAATAATACCACCTTTAACATCTGCAACAGTCTCTGACTTCCAAGCATTATACTGATAGCTTGTCAGCTGATCGTCTGATAATTGATCAAAAACAAGACTATAATTATAGGTACTACCTCCAGTTACCTTAATTTCGTAATAACTTATACCAGTTGATTGATCATCTTTTCCTGTTGTAAGATCTTTCACATAAGTTTTAGGATCTTTTTTCAATGTTAACGTAACTCTTGGAGCTGTTGTATTACCAACCGCCTTCATTTCAGAGCCCAATGATCCAACATATAGATTATTTGCAAAAACCAGACGCTCTACTACACCATTTTTCAAGATAATTCCAGCATTTCTCATCGATTGAGCTGGCTTTGAACTCATGAGTGAGCGATCTTTGTCGATTGCAACAGGTAACAACGATAATGCTTGCCAGCTGTAACTTGCATCAACTTTATACATTGATGGATTATTTACATCCCAATACACATTATATTGTGTTGCATCATGAATATCTGGCATCGGCGGAATTGTCCCTATACGAGGTGATTGCACTACCGTTACCTGAGTATAAGGATATGCCATTGCTGAAAGAATATTACTTGCAACTGGTTTAGAATCTAATTTTACATTTCCATCAAATGAGCTTTCTACGTTTAAGAAATTTTGATACATGTTTTTATTATCTAAACTGTTAAGCATAACAGCTTGTGTGTAACCATTTTGGTTAAGATACGGTAAGAAAACATCAGTCACATCTGTCCCATTGCGTAGTGCTACTGGATTTGTTAATGGTCGCAATGACCCATCTTGATTATATATGTTACCACCAGCCATACTGATATAGCGAACATCTTTACCATTAACTTCCATCACATAATACGCTTTCATAATCGTATTAAAATAGAAATAAAATGAACTTTTGCCCATCGTAACTGGTGATGTAATGGTTGACAGCGTCGGGAAATCTTGGCTATCTGCATGAATCATTGATGCACCCGTTGCTCCAGGTTTTAAGCTAAAGTCAGCTTTATCAAGCAACATAATTGGTTGCAATGCTGGAACACCTAATTGTTGAGGTCCACCATGTGAAGTAATACAAATACCATTTTGAATCAACGCACTTTCAATCTGAAGATCATTAAAGAAATACTGTAGGTTGCCAGCTGAATCAAACATAGCACCAACATATGTAGTATTGCCTGCACCATCTGCATAAGGAACATCAAAGAACGTGTAGATATACTCAGTACCATCAGTACTTGCAGGTGATACTTGCACATACTGCTTTGAAGTTGGTTCATATTTTAACATCACATACGGAGCTGGCACATACGGTTGCGATGCAACTGCTGCTATTTTTGCAGCAACTTGATCTTTTTTCCAGATAATACCAGCTGTTTCTGGAGTTGTTACGACTGGATCACTTGGCTTTGTAAATGCTTTTCTTGCAGCATCAATATCAGCCTTAAGATCTTTTCGTAATAGTTTTGATACGGAGGTATACAATGATGTCAAACTTGCATCAGAAAGCGTATGAACCGCACCATTCTTGTTATAGACCACGCCAGAAACAAGACTAACCATACATTGTGATGAATCAGTAGAAATTTGCTGGTTTAAAGAAACTCCTTTTGCATCATCATACGTCACAAAATAGTCTTGTGGTTTAAAAGCAGTTGAAGTTCCCGCACCTGCAGCATCTGCATAAAGGTAACAAGTGAGATCTATATCCGCTTGATACATTCCAAGCTTAAAAGTATAAAAACTAAATGGATATACAAACGCGCTTTCAGCTTTTTTATAGTTATTACATGCATTAACAATCGCATTTGTAAAACTATCAGAAAACGCTTTTTTATTTGCAGCATATAAACTATTAACTGCATCCATTGCATCAACTTGATACGTAACACCGTTATTTTTTACCGGAGTTCCTGTTGCATCATACAATATACCAGAAACTAAACTGAGCATATTTGTTGTGCTCGTTGCAGCAGATGCACTCATTGTTCCAAGCGTTTTATCAATCGCAAGCGGGTTTGCGCTATTGGTTAGCACAAAGAAATCTTGTGCTAGTTTTGATGGGTTTGCCATACATGTATACACATATAAACTATTTGACAATGCTTGCTGATCAACAATCTTTAATACTTTATTTGGAGCAGAACCTGTCCACGTAATGCCTGCAAATTCTGCATTAGATGTCGTACTCTTATTTTGATTAGTTATCCAAGCAATCCAATTTGCACGCGCGGTATGAACATAATCTATAAATTGTTGTGACATTGGCTTGCCAGCATTCATACTTGGCAACCTTTGATCTAACCAATAATACGTATTTTGCTTTGCAGGATTAATTGTCCAAACCTTACTATCTAATGATTGAGAAAAACAAGAATTGTTAAAAGCTGTTGATGTAAAATATAAAGATCCATCAGATGCTACAGAATATGATATATCTGATACGATTCCATAGTACCCAACAATTGAACTTGAAGGTAATACTGCTGTCTTTCCAGCTGCATCAATTGGAATTAAAATATCATTATAATTTAATTCTCGAGCATCTTGAGCGACTGGATAAGTATTATAACCAGTGTAAACTGGCATTTTAATACCACCAAGAACAGGCTCTATTGAGTTTAGAAGTGTCTGTATCGTTGCCGTATCTTTTGTCGCATATGAAGGAACTTGTTTAACAAATTCTTCTGGTGTTAGCGTATCGAGTGGACGTAGATTATATTTACCAAATGGTCCCTTGAGTAATAAATCAATCATAGGATTAATAATATCAGTAAATTGAATGTAGAGATCTTTATGCGTTGACGCAAAATCTTGTATAATTCCACTAATTTTATTTTCTAAACTAGAATTTCCATACAACTGAAAAGCATATTGTTGTGGTTTTGTATTCTCAACTGCTTTAGCATTAAGTCCATATAGTGGGACAATTGCCAGTTTTTCTTTTCCAGGTATAACCATTAATTGAGGTAAATAAGAAAAACTAATCTGTCCTTGGCTATTACTGATGTTTCCAATAATTGTCGACCAATATACAATTTCAGGATTCATTTGCATCGTCGGGAAGTTATAATTATTAGGATCTTCCATTGGGACCATCAAAGGAACTAAATTTAATTCATGATCAAAAAATACAATATAATCAGTAATATGATCATTATAAGCAGTTGTTACTGATCCACCAGCTTGACTGCGTAACATTCTAGCTAAAGGAGTATTTTTCGACTGATAAATATACAAACCTTTTGCTGCATAGTTATCCGGTTCTGCACCGACAGGTTTTGCTTTTGTGTATGATCCATCGCTATCAGCAAAACCATATGATACCGTCAAGTCAGCTGAAGAGATTGTTGATTGCACAGCTCCCGGAAAAAATGATAAATAATCCGCAAAATCATCACCTAAACCTTGAATTGGTGTTACCTGGCCAAGAGCTCCTTTTGCAATTTCAGCTGTTAAATCTTGATCTTTTGTCAACTGCTTACCATCAGCATTAATAATAAGACCTGCTGCCAAACTTTCTAACGCAGGAACCAAAAGACACGTTTTACTATTCTTACATGTTTTTATGGTATCAGCTGATAAAACTTTACTTTTTTGTAAGCATCCGCAATTAAATCTATTTGTAATTGCAGATGATGTTGAATTTGCTTTTGATGAAGAAAAAGTATTGGTATACTCAGTGTAAGAACTTGCACTTCCCTGAGTTTGAAGTTGACCCATTTTTGTTGATAGATACGATTCAACACTTTTTGTTTCAGCAGAGCCTACAAGCGGTGCCGCTGGTGTACCGTCTGCTAAACCATCTGCATAAAAAACATACCCAGTGTCTAAATTAACAAGCATTTGCTCAAAATAAGGTGAGTTAATAGCCGCTGAACCCCATTTTTCATAACTTTCCGAAACTCCTGATACAAATATTGGAAGTTTAGAAAGTGCATCAACATTTAAATTATATCGTGCAGGAGGTGGTGTTGTTTTTGCAGTTCCCAGCGAAAATGCCTTTGCATAACCGTTGGTAATGCTTTTAGAAACTGAATTATTATGATCTGGCCCGGTAACTCCTGAATACTGTGCTGCAGCAGATTTTGATAACGGGCTCCCAACTGCATCAACAGGAATTCCATAGTAATAAAATTCAGTCATTTGTGCAGGGTCTTCTACGTTAATTGCAGAGTCAGGCATTTGTAACACAATATTACCAAATTCTATTGGCGTGCTATAGGTCATTAACAAAGCATTTTTTTGCTCTTCAGCTAAGAACGCTGATTCAAAAATACTTGGAATCATAAAGAGAACTGCCATGCCAATAACATCAACAACTCCCATTATTTTTCCAGCACCAGATTTTGCAGCAAGTTTAGCATCTTCTAATGAAACATCTTTATTATAAATTTTCTTGAAAAAACCGTCTTTCTTAAAAAAAGCACTTTCTTCTTCTTTTAATGCTGCTTTATCAGCTTTAGCAGAAAATTCTTCTACCTGTTTTTCTGTATTTTCTGATAAAAATTTTGTCTGTTCTTCAGGTGTCATTTTCTTAAATTCAGCTTCACCAGCTTCACTCAGTTTATTAGTTTTTGCAGCTTCAGCGTCAGCATTTTTCGAAAATTTTTCTTTTTCAGATGGAGTTTTCTTAAAATACTCTGCCTGATCTTCAGGTTTTAATCTGTCAAAAGATTGTTTTTCGGCATTTGACATACCCTTTAATTCTGATTCTTCTGCGGGAGTCTTTGGCTTATATTGAGAAGATGTAGGTTCTTTAATTTCTACATCACCTTCAACTTGTTTTGGCGTACTTTTCGTTGCTGTGCTTTCTGCAGCTTTTCCTGCTTGTTTGGTAGGTAAAATTTCAGCTGATTGATTTTCAGCTTGTCTTAATTTTGAAATATCGTTTTTAGATGCACCCATCTTAAGAAGATCATCATCAGATTTATTAACAAAATCTTTAGTCAATGATTCTGATAACGCTTCAGGATTTTCAATAATACTACTTAAAGATTTGTCAGCCTCACTACTAAAAGATTTTAATGATTCTGTTGTTGATTTCTCAAGATCTTTCATCACAAGACTTGCATCTTTTATTCCTGTACTTTTCATAATATCTGCCGCAGCTTTATCCATTGATTTAGCAAGAGACTGAGTTAATTCATCTGTTACCTTCAGTCCTGCATTTTCAATAGATTTTGCTGCTGATTCCATAGCTGCTTTTGAAGCTGTTTCTGCAGCTTCTTCTGCTATTTTCATGCCATATATACTATGAGGTGAACCCATCGATAATAATAAACATGCGAGAATTGAAATTAAACCTTGCCGTTTCATACTCATCCTTCTTTTAATACATACTACGTCTGATTCTACGTAAAACTAAAATATTACAATGCAAAAAATCAAGACCTTATACTTTTTAAAAAGCTCTTGCCATGATTACCATGAACAAGAGCTTGTATTACACAATAAAACTATATTTTTATGGAATATAAAAAGTGTTTCCCCAGTAACCACCGTTTTCATAAAATGCTCGATAACCATACCATGAATACTGGCCATACGCATTATACGGAGCATACATACCGTACGGATATCGAGAAGCTGCGTACGCTTGGTAACGAGCAATTTGCATCTCTTTTTCGTCCTGTTTTTGCTCAGCTTTGACTGATAAAATATCATCAAATGCTTTTCCAAAATAGTCATCAATAAAATCTAATAAATCCGCTTTACAGACAAAACCTATCAATCGCACAATCTGCTCAGAGATGTTGCTGACAGCTTTTCCGTTATGAAAGAGTAAAAATTGCGGCATACTGTTCCAAGCAACACCATATTTTTTCAAGAGAGGTCGCACAGAATCTTTTGCTGCATCAACGACCAAAAATCCGACTTCATGCTTAAGTAATTTATCATACGGTTGTGTATCTGATGTTGCTGCAACCATTTTTTTCAACTCTTTCATCTGATCTTTTTTACCAAGACTACTTGCATCTAAAAAACAGACGACAGCAAATTCAAATCTATTAATTTCTTCTGAAAAATCTCTTTCATGTTTAATTGGAATATACCGTGCATCGACAACTGATGCGATAAGCACACACATTAAAAACCATACTCTAGTTTTCATATTCAATCTCCTTTTTTATTGTCGACAAATCTTTTTAATATTGCTTGACCATGATCTGTTCCTATGTTTTTAGTCAGACGTTGATCATAAATTTTTTCTTGCTGGCGCTGTGCAATCATCCCTACAGCAATTCGATTTAAAAACTTATTCACACGATACCAGTACATTTCTGGTTCATTGTTGTACGAACCAAAATGCCCTTTTCCAAAAGTAATCCACAGTTCTTTAAAACCAGGTTTATTATCATACACAGCTTTAACTGCAGATGTTGGTACTTTTTTATCATGATCACAATGAATAAATAAACAAGGAACTGTAATTTTTTTAACCGATTCTATGGGTGCTACACGAGTAAATCTTGTTGCAACAGCATTTGAATCAAGGGCCGTAATTTGCTTAAACAAGTAATTGGTAATAATTTGAGCTGATTCATCATACATGTGCGCTAAAATAAATTCTTTACCAGGGATATCCAGCTCTGAACCAAGAATGGTAAGTTTCATTTTTTCATCAAGGCCACGACGCATTGCATTGTCCGTAGAATCGTAAGGGCAATCAAGAATCATTGCATCAAATAAGCTGCCATCTTTTGCCTGAGCTTCGATCGATGCAACTGCACCCATCGAGTAACCGTACACAATTAAAGGTTTTTTAGACATTTCTGGATCAGCCTTAATAAACTGTGCTGCACCCATAACATCGTACGCTTCATCTCGACCAATTGTCGATTTTTGCCCTTCAATTAACTCTCCATGAGCACGAAAATCGAAAGCTAAGACGTTATAAAAAGGAAATAAATGCTTTAAGGCAATTGCATCGCGCTTGCATCCAAGGTAGCCATGACAAATTATCACGGTTCCACGAGCGTTTTGACGACGAACAAGCAACCCTTTTCGCTGCATGGTAGCACCAGAAGTGCCATCAACAAGAACATTAAATATTACTTCTTGAGGTTTACAATCTTTAATCTGTTGCTTTACAGCTTTAAAATCAAGCTGATCTTGATACATCATTAAAGGAAGAAGTTGCCCTGCTGGTATCTGATGTTGTGATGCTTTATTTTCAGCATATACACAACTAAGCTGCATAACGCAAAGATACAAAAATAGAACGAACCCTACTTGTTTTGACATCTTAAAATCCCCCTTAAAAAGATGCTATATAAACTTTTATTACCTTATTATGGTATCAGCTATAAATTGCTATTTGCAACAAAGCAAGATAATAAACAAAGCAAAGCAAGACAGTGAGCGGATTTTACAAAAACAAAAGAGAGGTTGAAACACAAACAGTTTCAACCTCTCTTCTATCGAATATAACAACTTGCCTAGGTTGCGTGAACCAATTTTTTACAAGAAAGTTTTGCCCTACGCTTTCTAGGAAAGCTTCGGGGATCTGCTGGCCGGTGGGTCTGATGCACTCTTTTTAAACTAAAAAAGCGTAAAGTGGACGTCGTCGTCAAATTTCAGGAGATGAGCACAGCGATATCGTAGGTTTTTATTCACATGTAAATCTTGTTCACACAACCTCAAATTTTTATGATATCGTACAACGTGCTGGTTTTCTAAGTCTCTGACGGGCTTCATAGCGGGCCATCCATTCAATCCTTAGTTCTTCAGCTGTATTGCCTTTATTGTCTTTAAGCTCTAAATTGGGATTATAGTGCATTAATTGCAACCACTTTTCATTATCACTATAAGCATAATGCAAAGGAGTTTTACCCTGACAATCTTGCATAGTAATATCAGCGCCGGCGTGCAGCAAAAGATCAATATATTCTTTTGAACAATATATCACTGCATAATGTAAAGGCAGGTCAGTGAGACTGTCAGAAGGATCACCATTAATGTGATCACTATTATCATTTTTGCTATCAGGATTTGCACCCAATTCAAGTAATTTTTGCACAATTTTTATAGATTTTGATTCCAGTGCTAAAAATAATGGTGTTTTTCCTGTATCTTCAAAAATGCTTCCAGTTCGTTGAAATATAATATGCGCAATACCAATAGAAATTGGATCTACTTTTTGCTCTACATCGATTCCTGGATGAGCAATAAGCATATGAAATATTGCAATATTATTACCAGGAAAAAATTTATCGCCTCGATTTGAATATTCAATTGCAAGGTGTAAAGGCGTTTTACCAAGTATATTTTTTGCATGAACATCTGCTCGTGCATCAAGTAATAGACTCACGGCATCGACATGACTATATTCAACTGCTACATGCAATGGTGTTACGTCTAAAATATCTTTACTGTTAACATCTACGCCATCTTCAAGCAACATCTGTATAATTTCTAAAGAATTATTAAGAACCGCTTGATGCAAAGGCGTCCCGCCAAATTCATAACAATGTTTCAATGATTTATTATAGCTATATGTATCAGAACATTGACAGTAATGTGAAAAATCTCTTTGTAATAAATAACTAGTCCCTTGACCACAAGGCAATAGATCTTGAGATTTTCCATGTCCCATGTAACCATCATGAGCAGTTTGCTCTTCAATCTGCAAGGCTATTTTCATCATACCCAACATTCTTTTTACAGCCAAGCTTTCCAGTTTCTTGATATTATCGACTTTTGCAAGCTCGCAAAATGATGCATTGATAATTTGTTTAAAATCCTCTGGACTAGAATAAAAAAAACATTTTTCTAGCCAATTTGGGAATTGATTATTTATGCGCAATTGACACAAATTAAGATAATGCCTGCGATAGGCAACTTCATGATAATAGTTACTACGAACTGCATGATTACAACCAATTGCAAGCAACATTTTGATGGTCTCAATATTATTATGTTCAACTGCTTGACTTAAAAAAGGCACGTCCTGGCAAGGTTGACTTACAAGCCAATTTCTGACAATAGGTCGTAACTTTGTATCATGATATTTCATAATATATCTGACAACAGGATCTGTTTCCTGCGTCATAGTTTTATCTGAGGTAGCAACTACTGCCTGCAAAGCAGTAAGAAATCTATCTTTACATTGTAATGCTATTACATCTTCTATTGTTTGAACAAGATGAGCTAATGATCCTTTATCGGCACTTTCAGACAGAGATTGTTTCATCAGATCTTGCAATGATGCAGCTTGGTGAGGAAATAAAATATCAAATTGATCATTATCCGATACTAAGTCAAAGCCTTGCTGAAGATAATTTTTATCTTCTATTTTTTGTTCTTCAGATGCACGCAACAAGTAGCCAAAAAGACTTAATATCGCCATGCATCTCATCGTAAATATCTTACAAAATTTCATTTTAATTATTTTCTATACTGTAATTTGCATGTCTTATATTATCTATAAATATACAGTAAGTACTATAGTTAGTACACAAAAAAGGCCTGTATGAATATCTTTTTCATACAGGCCTTGTAAGTTTTTTTATACAAAATTAATCAGTAATATATTGCTGAACAAAGCTAAATAGCTCTTTTTTGCTCATCAGATTACTTGAGCGAGCAAGAAACTTTCCGTCTTTAAATATAAAGATGGTTGGAACAGTTTTGACAGGTAATCCAAGATTATGTTTTAATTCACGTCGAACCTCTAGCGCATTAAAAATATTACATTTAACAATCGATACTTTTTCTTTCATATGAATAGCAAGCGATTCTAATGAAGGAAGCATCTGTACGCATCCTGGACAAGATTTTGAATAGAAATCAATAACAACCAAGCCCTTTTGCTTAATCACATGTTTTTCAAAATCTTTTAAGGTAATAATTTCTTGTAAATCAATTTTTTCATCTGAGAATGTCTCAAAAAAGTTTTTTTCCAGCGCATGCCCAACTTTAGTATTAAATCCAACACTATATAAAAATGAAGCTGCATCAAGAGCTGCTTTGATCCCTTCTCCTGCAGCAACAGCTGCTTGACGGTAGGTAGGATCTTGTAATTCACCTGCAGCAAAAACACCTGGGACCGATGCTGCTTGGCTACGACCTTTCATCACTAAATAACCAAGGTCATCAACTTTAAGATCTTTTTTAAATATCTCAGAATTAGGAGTGTGTCCAATTGCTAAAAACACACCATCCATAGGACGATTTTCTAACTTATTAAGCTTGCTATCGTATATATCAATTGAAGTCACATGCTCATCATTACCGTACACAGCTTTTAACTCTTTGTTATATTGAATTTCAATATTATCAGATTCCAACATTCTTTTTTGCATAGAAACGCTTGCGCGCATTGCATTACCACGAACTAATACCGTAACTTTTTTCGCATACGGCGCTAGTTCAAAAGCTTCTTCTGCAGCTGTATCGCCTCCACCGACAACAACAACTTCTTTATCAACAAAAAAAGGTGCATCACAGACAGCACATGTCGTTACACCTTTACCCCAATATTTTCTTTCTCCAGGAATTGATAATGTTTTAGGATGAGCTCCTGTGGCAAGAATAACGGATAACGCTTTAAATTCTCGTCCTTCTTCTGTTTTCATTGCAAATGGCCACGTAGAAAAATCAACATAGGTAATTGTATCGCTAATAATACAAGCGCCAAAAAGCTCTGCTTGATGCTTTATATCATGCATTAAATCAATACCTAAAACTTTTTCTCGTCCAGGCCAGTTTTCGATAAATGTCGTTTGTGTTAACTGTCCACACGGTGTTGGACCCGCAAATAAGAAAGCTTTCATCCCTGCTCGTGCAATATACAAAGCGGCACTTAATCCTGCAGGACCAGATCCTATAATTGCAACGGGAACAACATTTTCTGACTGCATGGCTTGATCAAGATTCAACTCGACTTCATGCTTCTTTTGAGACACATAAAAACCCACAGAGGCACATAATAAAATAATTGGTAAAATGAAGTAGATCTTTGCTTGATAAGTCATTTTTCCAACTCCTTTGAAGTCTGAATAATAGTGTAAAAAATTTTTTTCAAATTAATCTATAGAGTAGCTTACAAAAAAATCATGCAGGATGGAAGATTCTATTAAAATCGACAAATAAGATTTTAACCTGTATATCAAGTTATCCTATGAAATAAGCATAAAACTCTTGCAATTGACAAAAACAGCCTGAATTTTTTCATGAAAAATATATTTTTTCACAAAAGACCCCGGACCAATTGACTCTCATGACAATTACCAAGATACTGAATCTATACAATTATTTTCAATAATGTTAAAAAAATGGAAAACACCTATGATCAAAAAATATATAAAATCAGAATTTCTCCTATTATCCTTGCTTTTGAGTGCACAAAATACCTATGCAATTGAACAAGAAATAGTATATGAAGATACAACGTCAATTATTTCATCCGATGAAGTACGTTACAATGCAGCACAACAAGAAGCGTATGATGAAGTTAAACAACAGACACATCAAATTTTAACATGCCTGCAACAACTTGAACAAGTGCTCGTTACTGACAAAGTTAAATTTGATACGACCAAAGGTTTAAAAAAAGAAATATTAGAAACTGTTGGCGCTGTTAAGGCAACTCTTGAAAGTTTATTTACGATATATACGACACAAGAGGCTTTTCCAGAAAATTTCATAACTGGTGTTGCAATTAATAAAAGCTGTATGGACTACCTATTGCCATGTTTATACAACGATATAAGCAGCATCTCTATCGATACATTTAATACGTACATCAATGAACAATTCATGATTCATAAAGAACAGATGATTCAAAATTTTAAACTGGTAGGGCAATATAGTAAGGCTAATCATTTAAAAATTCAAGAGCTACGAGTAGCAACTGATAATGTTGGGTTAACATCTTTTAATAAAGCTTTTCGCTACTTTCAAGATGTACCAATGTCTTTGACAGGTGTACCATTGATGACGACAGCTCAAAATACTGCTTTTGGTCTATCGCTAGCAGCGTTAGTCTATACGATAGCAACCTATATGGCACCTCGCGATGGTAAATTTAATATTCCGTGTTTAGATGTAACAGCTTTAAAAAATTTAAAAATCAATGCTACATCTTTAGAATGTAAATCTTCAAGTCTGCCCTTTAAAGACTTTATTGGTAGCCAAGAGTTAACACAGCAAGGAATGCAAGGGACAAAAGATAGCATTGAAAAAACTGTCCTTGAATTCGGAATTGGAAATTACATCGAAAGACTTTATAAACAAACTAAAGATAACCCACTTACCATGCTTGGTATAGGGTACGTTGGTGCCAATACTAAATCAATATATGATGCAGCTACAAAATATACACAAGAAACCTATGATAGCATGATCAACTATATGCGAGGAGAAATCTCTCAAGAAGGTAAAGGTTTTAATAGAAGATACAATGATGTCTACTTTAAAGACATGATTAACTCAGAACAACTTGAAACATTTGCACTCGAACTTGCTGATTACATGAAACACCCTGCTCGTTACGAAAATAGCGGAACAGCACCATCAACAGGAATTTTGCTGACCGGTCCATCACAAACAGGTAAGTCATACTACGCTCAAGCAATTAGAACGTTAATTAATGAGGAACTCAAAAAAGAATCTGCTCAGAGTATGAAATTTTGGAGCGTAACCAAAGAAGAAGTTGCTGAGTATGGACTTTCTGCAATCTTTTCTTGGGCTCGTCACTGTGCGCCATGTATTCTTTTCTTTGACGAAATTGATATGATCGGAGCGCATCGAGATACTGATAAAACAATATCTTCTGAATTTCTTACCAACATGAGTGGATTACTCAATAATAAAAACAAAAAAGTGATTGTTATTGCAGCGACAAACGTTCCTGATCAATTAGATCAAGCATTATTGCAAAATGGTCGCCTTGGAAAACAGTTTCAATTTGAATTGCCATCATTCCAGCATCGTAAAGAATATTTAGAAAAATCATTACGTAAAAAGAATATCAAAACATTAAGCGATGATGATATTGCTATGATTGCTCATGAAACTGAAGGCCAAACCTATAACACGTTAAATACGATTATAGCAACAGCATTAAGACTGGCGATATTTAAATCTCGTTTAGTAACAAAACAAGATTTTGAAGATGCATTAGATATCGACTTACGTCATATCAGAAAAAATAGTTCATTAACTGATGATCAGAAAAAAGTTATCGCGATCTATCAGTCAGGACAAGCTGCTGCTCGTCATATTTTATCAACGCCTCAACAAGTTATTAAAATAACCATTGATTCGATTGAAAAACAGGCAAAAGGAAGTTTTTCATTACAAAAACCTGCGCCACAAGAACAAACACTGAACCAATCATATACACAATATGAGCAACCAAAACCTATTAAAAATGGTCATGTGTTTACGTTAGATCTTCAGAACCATTCTGATTTTTTAAACGATGAAGATCAAGAACATGAGCTGTTAGCTCTTTTAGCAGGTCAAGCTGCTCTCGAGTTAATTACCGGCAACATGTATAGTAATTTTTGTAAAGAAGATCGAGCAATTATATTACATACCCTTGAAGTTAACATTTCTCAAGGTGGTAACATTACTGACGACATTCGCAAAGAAGCAATTGCACGCAAAGATGCTTTATACAGCAAAGCAAAAGCTATCATGCAACCACATATTCAGTTTGTTCAAAATATTGTGAACCATCTGATTCAGCATAGAAATATCAGCACTTCACAATGGGCTGAGCTGACAAGCAACTACAAAATCTAAGTTAAAAAAAACTACAAGGCGACATGAGTTTGATACTCATGTCGCCTTTTTTGTAATTTCATACACAAAACTTCTTTTAAAATTATTAGCTTTCTATGAAAACTCCGGGATACATCAGTTCGGTTATACTCATATATCTCTTACTAGAATGTCTGAACAAAATTAAAAATAATCATACAATCCTACGATATCGCTTCGCTCATCTCCGAAACAGTGGCGGCGGCGGCCACGTTACGCTTTTTACATTCAAAAAAGAGTGTATCAGGCACACCGGCCTCATTCTTCCCCAAAGTTTTCATAAAAAACCTAGGGCAAAACTTTTTCGTAAAAATGTGGTTTCATTCAACTTAAGTTGCGCAAGAGGCCTACTTTAATTAACCGGAATTAAATCAGCTTTATAATTTCCTTCAGACCCCTTAAGCAGTAACTGAAATCCTTGATTTTCTTGCTCGTATCCACAGTACGATCCAATCATTTTTTTCTTTCCATCCTGTTCGATCATAACACGAGCCATCATTCCTTGATTTCTTGTGTGAGCAAGTAAACGAGTATGAATATCTGCATCTTTTGTTCGACCATTGGCAATCCGATTTGTAGGATCTGCTAAAAATAAAATAGTTACCCGCTCTCCGCTTGGAGTATGTGCAAGAATCTTACACTTACCAACCGTACCAAAACCATCATCAGTCAGAATAATCTTATCAGATTGTTCTGCATTTTTTATTTTTTTTGATATCGACTGAATAGAAACATCACCCGATGCATGACTACTTCGTACCGCTTGATCAAAGATAAGATCAGATTTGTTTTCTAAGCTGGCAATAACCCATGTTGCATCAATGCAATAAAATTGCAATATCACCAATAAACTTAATAATTTTTTCATGATAGATTTCCCCCTTTTTTATATTTTTTCTATCACAAAAAAAGTAGCATAGAGATCAACAAAAAAACAACAGTTTGAATTATTAAGACAAGTTTTTATACAAAAATAAGCACTTACTGAAAATCAATTGAATTAAATGTAAATATTTTTGCATCTGGTTGCTGCCAAGATTGAGCGGCAACGCTTGATTGAAAGCAAAGATCAGTTAATACATGTTGATAGCTCCAAGTGTCATGAAAATCTTTTGAACCAAAAGTAACTGCGCTGCAGTCACCATACTCAAATATAATTCCATCTGACTGATGTATCGTACTAAAATCTGTAACTTGCGTAAGATTTGTTACAAGAGAAATAGAAACCATCGTAGATTTAAGCTCTTGATACTTTAAAACATAAAACCGATGATCAAGAGTTGCAGCCTGCTTAGCCATTTCTGCAATAATTTCTGATAACGGTTCTTGACAGGTCATAACGCCCATACAACCTCGTAATAAGGTTCCATGGTCACTCATTGCATACAGCGAAACGAATGCTCCATGAGGCTGCGTCATTTCATAACTGATCATATGAGATTTTTTTACCTTACAAGGTTCAAACAATTCATGCAATGCATCATAAGCAATACCTATCAGCTGCTGTTGTTCATAATACCCAATATAATTCTTATACCCTTTTGCTTTATTTTGTTCATACACAAAAGCTGCATAACTTTGTTGCAATTGCCTTTGTTCTGATTGATCATATCCAACAAAATGTGAATTCACGTTAGAATATTTTTCTAATTGCAATAATTTAAGTAATAAAATATAACCATATTTTCCGTACAAACAACCAGTACTAATATCATTATTACCTGCAGGAACGCCCTGAATAGCCTGAATAACAGAAGTATCACTGGCATACATTTCTAACTGAGATTGTTGATGAAAAGCAGATTGAGCTGCAACATTTTGATTCGATTTGATATTGACAGCTACCACTATAAGCGTCTTTTCATTGGCAATTTGTGCAAGTTGATCTGCTATTTCAACAAGATTTTCATCAGTCACTTGACCCATAATGACTGGAGTAATGAGAGTTTTTGCATCAAAATAGTAACGCATATACGCTAATTGCAACTCTAAATTCTTTGGTGCATGATATACTGCATCATAATAATGAAACAAAACATGCTCAGATAACTGCTCTATTGAATCAGTATGTAATGTGTTATGAATAAATATTTTTTCAACCGCTCTGTGTGTGGGTAAAGCAACTCCGTGAAAAACATGATCTTCTGATTGCAAAATAAGAATCACATGGTCAACAAGATGTTTTGATATGCTTTGATACACAGCAGATGTTAAATAATGCGCATGAGCGTCATGGCAAGATGGAACAGCAACAATAGAAATTGGTGAGTAAAACGACGGAAGTCGATATTTTTGAAGACTGACTTGATGAAAATAGGATAAATTAAGATCTAATTCTGGTTTAACTTGTTCAATATGTGAGGGTAAACTAGAATTTTCACGCAAACAGATAACGGCAACGTATATAAAAAAAGAAACTAATAAAAATAATATAGTTGCTACGTTGCGTCTCAATTTTTTATTCTTTACATGCTAGAATTGATACTTACAGATTTAAAGATACATAAAAAATAATAATATGCATAGTCAGATTGCATTCAATTCAAAAAAAATATAATCCAAGGCTGTGTTAATCACATGTAAAAGTAGTAAAAATAGTTTATTCAATCAACCTGAATAAACTATTTTTTATTTCTGTAACAATTGTTATGATATTGAGCACGATTGCAATAAACATTGATTATCACTTTGACCAAACCATCTTAAAACATGCCGTATTGTATATGTTCTTGCTAAGTCTACCGCTAATAGACCATTAATTTCTCGAATCTGAGTATTTGCACCCGAATTAAGCAGTAATTTTACAATATGTATATGACCTTTATTAGATGCAATATGCAATGGTGTTATTTGATTATCAGCTAATTGAATATTAATATTTGCACCTGCTGCAAGCAAAAGTCGTACAACATCTGTATAACCTTGATAAACTGCAATATGCAATGGCGTTATTTGATTATCACCTAATTGAATATTAACATTTGCACCATGCTCAACTAAAAGTTGTACAATCTCTGTATGACCACACAAAACTGCAATATGCAATGGCGTAATTCCATTATAAGTCAATTTAATATCAACATTTGCACCTGCTGCAAGCAAAATTCGTACGACATCTGTATGACCTTTGCAAGATGCAATGTGCAATGGACTGACTCCATTATCCGTATTTTGAATATTAACATTTGCACCATACTCAACTAAAATTTGTACAATATCTGTATAACCTTGATAAACTGCAATGTCCAATGGTGAATCGATATTATTCGTGAATTGACTATCAATATTTGCACCAGGCCCAAGTAAAAGCTTTGCAATATAAATGTAAACGCTTTGAGATACAGATTTCAATGACGTATCTTGATTCTTTGTCGATTTAATATCAACATTTGCACCTGCTGCAAGCAAAATTCTGACAACATCTGTATGACCTTTGCAAGATGCAATGAGCAATGGACTGACTACATTATCCGCACTTTGAATATCAACATTAGCACCTGCTGCAAGCAAGAGCCGAACAACATCTGTATGACTTTTGCCAGATGCAATATATAATGGTGTACATCTATTGTTAATTTCTATACGACTCCATGCTAGAGACCATTCACCTGTTATGTTATGCAAAACCATATCTCTATTTTTACGTTGCATAACATACGTAAATAATGGTATTTCTAGTACTCCAAAGTGAGTCGTAATATAATCTATATACTCAGTAAGTGGCTTTTTTTCTTTAAGAGCACGCTCAACCGTGGATATAAATGGACCTTTCATATGCTCAGTTAGCAAATCTTCAGCTTTTTCAATCACTTCGTTAAACGTAGCATCGTCCGATTCAGTGATATTTTCTTCTAATAAATTTAAAAATGAATGAGGTTGCAACAACCCTTGTGACTCTAAAAATGCAAGATCTTGCTTTAAATCTCTATAATTTTCTGGCTTCATTGCATCATCAATAATATTTTGCCGCTTTTGTGCTGGTGTTATAGTTTGCTGTGAACAGTTCACTGTGATAGCTGATGATAATCCTATCATCAGCACAAATAATAGTTTGTTAGTTTTCATATCTAATTTTTTCATAGTTGTATGCACGCCAAATCTCTTAAAAGCTCGTCTTTAAAAATTAAATTATTCTTTTCATAATCATTATGATATTAAACACCGCTCTACCTGAGATTGATTATTACCTAGCCCAGTTCGTCTTAAAATATCTCGTATTTCATCTGTTTTTGCAAATTCTTGCGCTGATCGACCACGAATTGTTGAAATCTCAGGATTGCAACCAGCTGCAATTAAAAGTCGCACAATTTCTGCATTACCTTTGCAAGATGCAAAATGCAATGGAGTAACTCCATTATGAGTTCCTTGATCAATATTTGCACCATGTTCAACTAAAAAATTTATACTCTCTATTTGATCCTGCTCAACTGCAATATGCAATGGAGTACAACCAGACAGACCTTGAATATTTATATCAACACCTGCCATAAGCAATAACTTTGCAATTTCTATATAGCCTTTTTTAGCTGCAAGATGCAATGGGGTAAATTCACTACCAATTATGTGACTATTAATATCAGCACCATATTCAACTAAAAGCTTTACAATGTCTTTCTGATTATTAAGAATTGCGATATGTAATGGTGTCATTCCACCAGAATTCACAGTATGAACATTTGCACGAGCTGCTAATAAATTTTGCACAATTTCTGTATGACCATACAAAACTGCAATATGCAATGGACTCATTTTTTCTTTTGGTTCTTGAATATCAACATTGACACCGGAATCAACTAAAAGTTGTAAAATTTCTTTATTACCTACAACAGCTGCGATATGCAATGGACTAAAATTTTGACAATGTTGTATATCAATCAACCATTCGCGAGCTATATTATACAATACCATATCAGTATATTTGCGTTGCATAACATAGCTAAATAAGGGACGTGTAAGAGCATCTATGTAATAATCAAGTGACTTACGTTCTTCAAGAGCACGTTCAATAGTCGATATAAATTCATCTTTCATATGCTTTGTTAACAAATCTTGAGCTTTTTCAATTACTTCGTTAAATGTAGCATCTTGCGACTCAGTAACATTTTCTTGTAATAGATTGTAAAATGAATCAGGTTGTAGTAAACCTTGTGACTCTAAAAATGCAAGATCTTGCTTTAAATCGCTATAATTTTCTGGCTTCATTGCATCATTAATAATATTTTGTCTCATTTGAGCTGGCGTTACATCTTGCTGTGAACAGCTCACTGTGATTGCTGATGATAATCCTATCATCAGCACAAATAATAGTTTATTAGTTTTCATATGTAATTTTTTCATAGTTATATCTATCGCAAATCTTTTATAACCTTGTTTTAAAAAGGCAACAATCAATTTAATAATGATTATAATATTATGTAATATTGCATCTTATATTAATTCTTGCGTTGTCGAGCTTGTCTCAAAATTTCACGTATTTCATATGTTTTTGCTAAGTTCTCTGCTGTTTGACCATTATGAGTTTGAATCGTTGGATCAGCGCCTTTTTCAACTAAGAGCTGCACAATTGCTTTATGATTATTGAAAGCTGCTAGATGCAATGGGGTCGCTCCATTATCACTTGCTTTAATATTAACATTTGCACCTGCTACAAGTAAAGGTTGCACAATCTCTGTATAACCTTGTTGAGCTGCAATGTGTAATGGGGTAATACCTGTATCAGTTCTTACAATATTAACATTTGAACAGTATTCAAGTAAGAGTCGCACAATTTCTATATAACCTTTTTCAGCTGCAACATACAATGGAGTAATACCAACATCTATTGTTGCAATATTAACATTTGCACCTGCTGTAAGCAAAATTTGTACAATTTCTGTATTACCATTGTAAGCTGCTAAATGCAATGCGCTAGTTCCATTATCAGCCTTTACAGCATCAACATTTGTACCTACTGCAAGCAAAAGTCTTACAATTTCTGTATTGCCATTGAAAACTGCAGTACGCAATAGGAAAATTTTATTATCAGTTGTTTGAATATCGCTCCATGCTAATAACCAGGTCTGAATTATGTTATGCAAAGTCATATCAGTATCTTTACGTTGCATAACATAAGTAAATATTGGGTTAGTAACATAATTAATATTCTGAGCAGGTGGCTTGCTTTGTTGAAGAAGACGCTCAAGCGTTAATATAAATGGACCTCTCATATGCTCAGTTAGCAAATTTTCAGCTTTTTCAATCACTTCATTAAATGTAGCATCGTCCGATTCAGTGATATTTTCTTGTAATAGATTATAAAATGAATCAGGTTGAAGTAACCCTTGTGACTCTAAAAATGCAAGATCTTCCTTTAAATCACTATAATTTTCAGGCTTCATTGCATCATCAATAATATTCTGCCGCATCTGCGCTGGTGTTATAGTTTGCTGTGAACAGCTCACTGTGATAGCTGATGATAATCCTATCATCAGCACAAATAATATTTTGTTAGTTTTCATATGTAATTTTTTCATAGTTACATCTATCGCAAATCTTTTTTTATTTGATTTTCAAATATAACCATTTCTCGAGCATTTTTTTGTTCTTGTTGTTTTTTTCGAGCTCGTGCAAATAACCCTTTTATTTTACTTGTTTTTGCTACTTCTTCTGCTAATTTACCATTATAAGATCGAATATCAAGGTTTACATTTGCTGCAAGTAAAAGCTGCACAATCTCTGCATAGCCTTTAATTGAAGCAATCACCAATGGAGTAATTCCATTTGTAGTTCTTTGAGCATTAACATTCGCACCTGCTGCAAGTAAAATTCGTACAATCTCTGCATGACCATACAAAGCTGCAATATGCAATGGAGTAGACCCTTCTATTATTTGGATATTAACATTCGCACCACCTTCAATTAAGAGCCGTACGATTCCTGTATAACCATTTTGAGCTGCAATATACAATGATGTCGCTTCATTATCCATTTGCATGTCAACACTTGCACCTGCAGCAAGTAAGAATTTTACAATTTCTATATGACCTTTTTCAGCTGCAAGATACAATGATGTCGCTCCATTTACATTTTTTTTCATATTAACATCGGCACCATGTTCAACTAAAAATCGTACAATTTCTAAATGGCCTTTTTCAGCTGCTATACATAAAGCTGTGTATCCATTATCAGTTCTTTGGATATCAACATTTGCACCTCCTTGAATTAAGAGCCTTACGATCTCTGTATAACCATTTTGAGCTGCAAAATACAATGCTGTAGCTCCATTAGGCATTTGAATATCAACACTTACACCTGCTGCAAGCAAGAATTTTATAATCTCCATATGACCTTTTTCAGCTGCAATATGCAAAGGGGTAGACCCATCGATATATTTTTTATTACCCCATGCTCGTAACCATCCGCGCACTATGTTATGCAATGCAATATCATGATCTTTGCGTTGTACAACATAGCTAAACAAAGGATTTGCAACAGCATCTACATAATAATCAACTGGCTTATTTTCTTCAGTAGCACGCACAAGCGTTAATAAAAATGGATTTCTCATATGCTTAGTTAGCAGACCTTGAGCTTTTTCAATCACTTCATCAAACGTAGCATCGTCCGATTCAGTGATATTTTCTTGTAATAGATTATAAAATGAATCAGGTTGAAGTAACCCTTGTGACTCTAAAAAAGCAAGATCTTGCTTTAAATCGCTATAATTTTCTTGCTTCATTGCATCATCAATAATATTTTGCCGCATTTGTGCTGAGGCTATAGTTTGCTCTGAACAGCTCACTGCAATTGCTAAGGATAATCCTGTTGTGAGCATAAGTAATAATTTGTTAGTTTTCATCATTTTATCTTTCATAGTCAAACTTAATAATTTTCTATATGAAAATAATACTACAAGCAACCCTTAAATTAAAAGAATTTTATATATTTATATCGTGATCATGATAGTTATAATTTTTATTAATAAAAGATACCAACTCAAACTAAAAATCTATTGATAATTGCAACTGACTAAAATGGTGGTACACTTACATAATGTTAATCACATCAATTTATACCAAGAGTCTTAATAATTTATGAATATAAAAGTTGGTCTTGTCGGACTTCCAAACGTTGGGAAATCAACGCTTTTTAATGCGTTAACAAAATCTTCAGTTCCTGCTGAAAACTACCCTTTTTGTACCATTGAACCACACATTGCAATAACACACGTGCCAGATGCGCGTATGAACAAACTACAAGAAATTTATGGTTCAAAAAAACTTATTCCTTCAATGATATCATTTGTTGATATTGCAGGATTGGTAAAAGGTGCTGCTGCAGGACAAGGTCTTGGAAGCCAATTTTTAAGCAACATTCGCGAAGCGGATCTTATTTTGCACGTGGTACGTTGCTTTGAAGATAAAAATATTATTCGCGAACAAAATGCAATCGATCCTTTAGACGATTTTGACATTATCATCAATGAGTTAATGCTCAAAGATCTTGAGACGATCGAAAAACGAATTGCAAAAATCGAATCACAACTTAAAGGCAAAAGCGCATCAGGACCAGAACGCAAAGCGTTTGATGAAGAAAAAACTTTATTGGTAAATATTCAAAAAGCTATTGATACCTGCGATATTAAACAAGTTCGTAAGTTTTTCCTTGATGCAACAGTAGAAACAATTCCATTGCTTTCAACAAAAAATTTCTTAATCGTTGCAAACATTAGCGAAAACGATATCGATAATCCTTACAACAACGTGTACGTACAAAAACTTCAAGAAACATTTGGCAAAGAAACTATTATACCAGCATGCATTCGTACCGAATATGAATTATCACAACTTGATGAAGCTGAATGTGCAGAAATGATGGATATGCTTGGCATGAAAGAAACTGCTTTAACAAAAGTAATTCAAAAAAGCTTTGAAAATCTTGGTATGATCACTTTTTTCACGTGTGGACCACAAGAAATTCATGCATGGCCAATTGCAAAAGGTCTGACGATTAGACAAGCAAGTGGCGAGATTCATTCAGACTTACAACGCGGATTTATCTGCGCAGAAGTTTTTGGATACAAAGACATTGCAGAACATCTGACAGTTCCTAAATTAAAAGAAGTTGGCAAATTCAGAACTGAAGGCCAAGACTACTTGATGCAAGATGGCGATATTATTAACGTTCGCTTTAACGTTTAAATAAAAAAGTATTTACTTTTTTTGCATAAATTTATAAAGATCCTTACATGATAACAACAATTTCATGTAAGGATCTTTTATTATGGTGCTCAGCAAACATTCTATTCACATTCTTCCAGCAGCTATTATTTCTGTTATGATTATTATTATAAGTTATGGACTTAATCGTATTTTACAAAAATCAATTATCAAATTAGGAGAAAAACATAATCTTGCAGTTCAAATCATTCGAGCTTTAAAATTTTTAACCAGATATTTCATACTACTCATTGCAACGATTTTAATTTTAGAGAATCTTCATGTTCAAATATCAGCACTTTTTGGAACATTTGGAATTATTGCTGTCGGAATAGGATTTGCACTGCAAAATACTCTTGCAGATATGACGGCAGGACTTTTTATTTTATATTATAAACCATTTTTCGTTGGTGATTATATATCTTTTACTTCAAACGAACTTCAACAAAACCTTGAAGGCAAAGTAATTGACATTGATCTACGATGCACAGAACTAAAATACAATGGAAATAAAATTTTAATTCCCAATAATCTTATATACCGTTCAGCTATTACGGTCAAAAAAGCATAAAATTACTATCTCAGCCCGGTAAACTCTTTTTATTTATAAAGGCAGTCATTTATACTATACATACATCATAACATTTGAAAGAAATATTCATGATACATATATATAGAATAAGTACTGCGTTTTTTTTATGTAGCTCGCTATTTTTGTCCGCAATGGAACCGTATGAAATGATAAGACGGTCAGAATTAAAGGAGACTGCAGCGCGCGATTTTCAAAAGAAATCATCGAAAGAATCAGCACGAAAAGTTCCTGACGCAATAAAGTCTGAAATTGCGCATAAAGAACAAATGCATGTAACTGAAAAAAAGACTCGCCAATTAAGCCTAGAAAAAACAAAACCAACTCGTGCGCAAGAATTAAACATACATCGAGAACTTAAAGAGCAAGACCAACCTGCTATACAACCTATTAATCTATCGCCGCAAACAAATACAACGATTGATACATCCTCAGTAACGCCAATCGATAGTTCACTTCAACTCGATATACAGACTAAAAATGAAAGTAATAAAAATACGACAACGACTCTTGTTCAAAATTATGGGGGAGGGCAATCTCAAATCTTAGACCTTGCACAAGAAAAAGTTCAATCTGAGTACGAAAATGCTCTCCAAAAAGCTATTGCTTCATCAGTTATTGATACTCCTATACAATCTCACGGCATTGATGAATTTCTCGATGAACACATTCAACATGCAGCTCATGAACTATTTCATATTACACCAACTCAAACACCAACCAAAGCACCAAGTAATTTGCCTTTACAGATAAGAAAAATAGCAGAGCAAATCAGAAAATATAATAGTATAAAAAATTATAGCAATATGCATGACATGGCAGAATTTATTCAAACTATGCACAACTTCCTCAAAGAAAGTAAGTTGGTCATGCTATCAGAAACTATACTAAAAAATATGGCACAAGCTTACACAACAGCAAGTAAATTGTCGTATGAGCTGACTGAGCAAAAAAGACTATTTACTATAGATGCTATACCCTTACATGTTCGTCAAATCTTTGATAGTTCTCTGGCAGCCTACAACAATATAGCTTTGATACAAAATACAAACGTAATGATGAAAACTATATACGAAACCAATGGATCAATTGAAAAAATTATCAATACTATGGACACTAGTTTTACAAACATTGCAGAAGATGAACAAGATGGATTACAAATTTTATTTATGACCTTTGTACTTATTTTCAAAACGAGCATTGCTGCAACAAGTATGGTGATCAATGACGCAAATCAAAGATATAAAATCATAGAGCCGTTAATAATTATGCCAATATTTTAAAATTGATCACAAGTAAGCGTCAAAAGTTCTTTGAGCACTGCCGTATCATCAGACTTTGCAATCGCTTGCTGAACAGTATCTTGAAAAAACTTTTCTAAACGAACTGGCCATGGTTCAAGGTTTTTGTGTAGATGTTGTAAGCTTTCAATGTCTTTATTTTCAATAATTTTTTGCAAAGAACTATTAAGTTGATTCATAAAAGCATCTAATTGTTGAAACTGATCTGCTGATTCTATAGTCTTATCAGTGTAAACAAAAAATTTCGCTAATGACGGATTTGAACATTTTTTTAATAAATCTATAATTTGCACGACAATAGTATTGAGTAATTTTGCTGCTACTTCAACTTGCACCGTTTGTGAAAAATCAATGCGAGATCGGCGTAACTGCTCTTGCTGTAAAGCATGTTCATCCCACTCTTTTTTTTGTATTCTATCAAATTCTTTATAGTAATTTTCTTTACTAACTGCTTGACCATTGATAAAAAATTCATCTTTTTGCGCAGAACCTGACACCATAACGTGCTTAAATGTGTGGCCTAACATTGTTTGTTCAGTTACACTCGTCATCGTATGATATATCAGATGCGCAGGCAAATAATAAGGTGACAGCAAAGCGATTATTAAAAAAAATATTTTTTTTACTTTCATTTTCAGACTCGACATGTTAAAAATATTATTAAAATTTTAAATATGTGATAACGTATCAAATTTTTATATAAATGATAACTGAGTTTGCGTAGACTCTGTAAACCAAATTTTTACGAAAGAGTTTTGCCCTGCGTTTTCTACGAAAACTCCGGCGATTTTCTGGCCGGTGTGCCTGGTGCACTATTTTTTAGATGCAAAAGCCTAACGTAGCGGCTGCCACCAATGTTTTCGCAGATGAGCTCAGCGATATCGTATGATTGCAGGCTACTTTTAAATTTGGTTCACACAGCCTAGACTGTTTAGATAAATTTTTTAGGTTCATGTAAAAAGCTCAGGAGCGAGTGCAAGTAAAAGCTTGTTAAAAAATAAAAAAATATATGCTACAATTAAAAATAATATAGTTTATATGGATAACAATGTTGAATAACAAAATAAAGAAAAAACAGGCTTTTTTTTCAATCTCTGCAGTAGCAAAAATGTTTTCTGTTCATCAGCAAACAATACGACTGTACGAAAAAGAAGGATTCATTACCCCAAAGCGATCTGACGGAAACACTCGCATGTTTTCAGAGGAAGATGTTGACCGTCTTGAAGAAATAATTCACTTAACTCACCAAATGGGAATCAATCTTGCTGGTGTTGAAATGATATTAAAACTTCAAAAAAAAATCACACGCATGCAAAAAGATATGAATAAAATTTTTACCAATGCACAATCTGAGCTTATTCAGGAAACTGATGCGCGTAAATCTTTAATTCAAGCGCAAACAAAGCAATTATTAAAAATTAAAAATCATCCAGATGCAGAAATTGTTCATGATGTTACAACGCATGAAAAATCAAAAAAAGATAATTTTAACGATTGGGATATAGATTACGAAGAGTAATCTTAAGCGATGATACTTGTAAAACAGGTTTTTTAAAAGACTTGTAGCATACAATAAACTGTTTTATATTTCTAAATTGGAAAAGGATCATCATGACAAAAAAAACATTCTTAGAAAGCGACGATCAATTTATTGTATCATATGAACTCTTACATATTTTACAATGGTTACTAACCTATGAAAAAGAAGCTTTTTCTCAACTCGTAGAACAAGCCTACATCAAAGGTTCACAGAGCATGCAAAGCAATAGCGAAGTATACGAGCAGATTGAAGAGTCAGAAGACTTACAAAACAGCGTTCTTGATTTCTTTAATTTTTTAGAAAAAGAAGTCAGCATAGTTGCCCACGCTGAATCAATTAAACACATCATGCAAAAAAATCTGTTAAAGACACTTGACCATATTGATCCAAAAGTTTTTGATGCTGCAATTATTCAAGAAAGCATGCAAGTAACTGCTGAAAAAATTAATCCTCAACGCAACCATCAAGCAAAAGACTATTTTTTAAAACAATTGTTAAAAAAATGGCATCCAAAGAAAGAAAAAAATAAAAAACACAGTCTGAATTAAAAATAGGGCCTCAACAGAAGGCCCTATTCAATATATTAGCCTGCCTGAATGGGACAATTGACAAAAGGTCAGATTTCAGGTATGATAGTTTATGAATGGGAAATAATTCTAATCGACTACTAAGCCTGGCATTCACGGGCCAGTAGCTAATCTCTAAAAAAAAGTCACAATGAACCAAAATTCATCTCGACCTACTAATCCTAGGTCAACGCAACAATCACGTGATGGTAGACCTTCTTTTTCTTCTAACAAAAAAAGATCTAACGATTCACACAGCAACTCGTATAGCTCACAAGGTAATTCATCATACAGTTCACAAGGTAATGGCTCAAGCTCACAAGGCGAAAGATCATCATCTTCATCTCGTCCATCATACCAAGGCAGCAGCAATGGCGGCGAACGCTCTTCATACGGATCATCAAATTCATCTCAAGGCGGCAGATCATACGGATCGTCTCAAGGTGGTAGATCATCTTATGGATCTTCTTCACAAGGCGGCAGATCTTCTTATGGTTCACAAGGTGGTTACGGCGGCGGACGCAATCGTCGACCAAGCAAAAAAAATACACTTGATATTTCAGCGTTTATTAACAGAGTAACTGCTGACACAACACCTGCAGCGGTTTTTGTTCCAAAACACCAGTTTGCTGAGTTAAACTTACATGCAGATCTTTTAAAAAACTTAGAAACACGTGGATTTGTTCAACCAACTCCAATTCAAGATGCTGTTATTCCAAGTATTACGAATAATAACCAGGATCTTGTAGGACTTGCTAACACAGGTACAGGTAAAACAGGTGCTTTCTTAATTCCTTTAATTAACAAAGCGCTGACAAACAGAGATCAACAAACATTAATCTTAGCTCCAACTCGTGAGTTAGCGGTTCAAATCGAAAAAGAATTTTATCTTCTTTCTAGAAACTTACGCTTAACTTCAGTTGTTATCGTTGGTGGTGCTCCAATTTGGCCACAAATGCAAAAAGCTAAAACTTTTAATAACTTTGTTGTTGGTACACCTGGACGTGTTATCGATCTTATTAAACGTGGTGCATTAAAACTAGAAAACTTTAAAACAGCTGTTCTAGACGAAGCAGATAGAATGCTTGATATGGGCTTCATCACTGACATTAAATACATTTTAAGTCACTTACCTGAAGAACGTCAAACACTATTCTTCTCTGCAACGTTATCATCTGAAATTAAAGGTTTGATCAGTGATTTCTTGAAAAATCCAATTAACGTTTCTGTTAAAACTGGTGATACTTCAAAAAACATTCATCAAGACGTTGTTAGAATGAACGGCCGTAGCAAAATTGATGTTTTACAAGAAATGTTGTCACAAGCAGAATTTTCTAAAGTTCTAGCTTTTGGTAAAACAAAACACGGTGTTGATAAAATTTATGAATCATTAATTGAAGTTGGCATCAAAGCTGAATCAATTCATGGTAATAAATCACATGGTCAACGTCAAAGAGCTTTGCAAAACTTCAAAAATGATCGCGCAAAGATCTTAATCGCAACTGACGTTGCAGCTCGAGGAATCGATATCAGTGGTATTACTCACGTAATTAACTTTGATACTCCTCAAAGCTATGATGATTACATTCATAGAATTGGTCGTACAGGTAGAGGCAACCAAAAAGGTGTAGCTCTTACTTTCATCGACTAGTCGCTGAGTTTAAAAATAATAAAAAGACCCGTACAATGTACGGGTCTTTTTATTATGTACTATTATTTTACATGCTAACGCATTTTTTATACTACTCTTACTCATCATCAGTACATTATTTTATTTCTAAAACCCCTGAGTAGTAAAAGTTCCATCAGGATTTAAAATTAAATTCCAATTAGCCTTCCCTTGAAATTTATTTACTGTTATCGTTGCACTATCTAATTCTTGACCATTTTTTAATGCTGTATATTTATAAGTTGTACCACTTGGTGCAACATTTATTGTATGGTTATCAGATGTTAAAAGTCTTGTTTTTGCTTTATCATATTTTCCACCAAGCCATTTTCTTTCATTTAAACCATAAGTAACATAATCATTTTCAGGAAATATAACATTAACATGAGCGTTCCCTGCTTTAGGATATACAAAAGATACACTCATAAGACACATAAAAAATAATAACTTGTTGATGCTACGCATATTTTGATTCATAGAATATCTCCTTTTTATTTTAAAACAATAACTGAATTAATCATAAACAAAAAGCTGCTAAATAATCAATATTTGCATATAAAATTAATTTAAATAAGAAAGAAAATGAAATTTCAAAAGCAGTATACAATCAGAAAATACCAGTTGTTTAAATTTTACTTTAAAATTCTTTAATTGTGCTAATTATAGATGTGGCGTCCACATAAAAACCTATTTTCGTATGTAATTTGATCTATTCTACATAATAAAATATAGGGTGTTGATAGTTTACTACCAACACCCTACTGTACGCTTACAACTATAAAAAGTTACTATGCATAAACTAAACCAAGCAGCTCTATATATTCTGCAACGCTTTGCACAACACCAATTTTTTCTCGTCGAACATTCAGATCTTCTAATGTTCCTTCATACGGATACAATACAATTTCTTTATCCTCTGTGACCATAAATTGAGTCCCATACTTTTGCTTCATACCAAAATTAAGACAAACACGATCATACAAATATGCATAATTTTGTGCATCTGTTTGACCATTTTCAACAAGCTGAGTTAAAACAAATAAACAACCCGCCTTAAAAAAAAGATCTCCATCGTTATGCTGAATGAGCAACCATGCTTGATGATCTGCATCAACGCCAAACTTTGATATGGTTATCCAACCATGAACGGCCAAAATTTGCTTCATAATATTCAAATGAAATGCACCGACGTCATGAACTAATATCGCAAGTTCATCATGCTCTAAATCACGCCCAATAATACCATTAATTTGCAAATCTTGTAAAAATTCAACACGAACATCTTGATCTATCTGATACATATAGCTTAAAATCGATTGAACATACTCAACATCTAACAGATCGCCTTGAGGAAAATTTGTTTGTTCTTCTATAACTCTTGCCCGTAAATCAGCACTTGCACATATGCTAATTGATAAAAGCTGCATACTTAATAAAAAACTACAGACCATACGCTTCATAAAAAAACTCCTCAAAATAGTTATCATTATCATGACTCATGAATTACTATAATCATAGTCTGAAAAATTTATAGTTATTTTATTGAATAACAGAATTATGGTACAAACAAATTTTAAACACGATTTTTTTCACCATGATTATCTACCGTATATTGTGCAAGCAAAATAATAAAACTTGTATTACATAGAATAAAAAATAATATTACTATAGTTATGATGTAAGAAATATACAATAGGTTTAATTATGAAATTAAAAAAATATGCTCTTGGTATTTGGCATAGCTATAAAACTACGCAACGATTACGTCGCCTGAACAAACATGAATTACTTGCAACATGGTTTGATGCTCATCACCTTGCATCAATGCAAAAAGTTTTTTCAACAGGCAAAATTTCTATTGATGAAGAACAAGCATGCCGATGCACGGCTTTACTTGCTGCTACCGCTCGTGGCAACATAGATATAGTCATATGGCTGTTGAGTAAAGGCGCAAACATTCACCATCAAAGTAGTGATAACGGATCAGCTTTTCATAGTGCTGCAAGCCGTGGATATATCGATATATTGCAACTACTTCATAATCGATACAATATAGATATTGATCACATTGACGACCAAGGTCAAACAGCTCTCATAAACGCTGCTTTTTTATTACCATCATCAAGTCTTGGGCTTGTACAAAAAGTCACTGCTCTGTTATTACAATGGGGTGCTAATCCTATACTACAAGACTTGCAAGGTTTTACAGCTTTAGACTATATCACTTTACAAATAAAAGATTATGATGATAAAAAAAGCCTTGATACATTTGAAATTGAAAGTTATCAAGACTTAGTAGAAACTAAAGAAATATTAGAAAAAACTATCGCTGCTTATAAGGAAAAAATATGATTAAAAAATATTCAGTTTTTTGTATAAGTTTTTTATTACAATCTCAAAATTTTATGCAAGCAGTTCCTCTTAACTCCCATAAACAGTTATTACGAGCTATATTATATCGTGTTGTGCAAACTAAAAAAGAAGGATTTCCTTCCTTTGAAACATTAAAAAATCAACCGTACAGAGATCGAAATTTTGAATTTACTACATTACATAATGATTTTTTAAAATCAATTCATGATGAATTAAGAATGGATAAATTCTATTTAGATGGAAATTTTTTCCATGCTAATAAAGTGAGTAAAGAAAATCATTATCCTTATCAATTGTCGGATAAAACAATACAAGCATTACAACACCATATCCCTAATTTTCCTTTTGGGAACCCTGAATTTGATGAAGAATGCAAATATGCTTGCATGTATTGCATCTTAGGACAAGCAAGAAAAATGCAAGAAACTTTTCAATCAGATCACCCACAAATAGCTTTTGAACTTCTGGCTATGTACCCTTTAAAAGAACTTTATAGGCCATATATAAAAATTTCAAAAATTATTGCAACTCATGAAAGACCCTGGGTATCATTTTGGTCTGCAAAATATAGCTTTTTGAACAATCAAGAATAAGCTCAAATTTTTTAACCTGATAATAAATTTTCTAAAACCAATAGAGCTAACCTGAAATCCAACTTGTTAGCTCTATAAAAACTGAGATTTTTGCTTTTTGTTCTGTATCAAAACTCCAGAAATCTAAAATCGAGTTGGCCTCATGCACTATTTTTGCATTCAAAAAGCGTAGAGTGATCAAGGCTCCCACTGTTTCCAGCTGTGTTCGGTGTAGCTTTATATAAATTCTTAAATTCAAAACAGTGAATCATTTTGCATAAAATCCAAATTCAAATAAAGCTTTACGAATTTTAAACATCGGCAAACCAATAATTGATTCGTAAGAGCCATTAACAGATTTTAAAAATTGACCACCAATGCCTTCGATCGAAATTGCACCACTGACCGATAAAAATGGAATGGTGTCTAAATAAAAATCTAAAAATTCATCTGCAACATCAAAGACTGATGTAGAATCCTCATAATCAACAACTTCTTGATCGACAACCCAATTATTGTTTTGCCAGACAAGCTTTTGCAAATAAAATCCTGTTATGGTTCTGGTACCTAATCGTGACTCTTGCAGCATGCTGATTGCATCTGCACGATCAACTGGCTTGTAAAGTATACGACCATTCAGCGTTAGCCCTAAAGTATCTGCTGTCAATACAAATAATAGTTGACCTTCTGTTTGACCTGCAGGAAATTTTGCATGCACCATTTTAAGCTGCGCAATCTGCATGACAACTTGTGATAATTCTTGTGTTTGATCAACTTGCAATTCGTCAGCATCTTGTTCAATAACAACAAATGGAATATGAGCTTGCTCTAACAATCTTTTTCTTGAAGCTGAATTTGACGCAATATGAAGAACATGAGAAAAAACCATACGCACACCTTACAAAATTATGACGTAATTATTATGACTCCTCATATTACCACAATTTATAAAAATCTAAAAAATCAATGAATGCACATAAAGTCACCTGAAAATATTCTTTCAAGTGACTTTATATGTATATGTAAATATAGAATTAAACTATGTACTCAGGCAACTCTTTACTTAATAGTAGTGATTCTAAATTTTTATAATTTTTTGTATGAGCAATCGAAAGAGGAGTTAATCCATCAATATTTTGAGCAAAACAGTCTGCCCCTGCATCAATTAGTTTTTGAGCGATATCTTGATAATTATGAAAAACAGCTGCCATTAATGGGCTACTACCTTTAAAATCTACCTTATTGACATCAGCTCCTTGGTCAATTAAAAAAGCAACTATTTCCGGACTGTTATAAAGAACTGCATTATACAATGCAGTTCTTTTATACGGATTAAAAGACTCATTTATATCAACACCAAGTTCAACTAAAAATTTTACCGCACTCATATTATGACGACCAGCTGCAACTACTAAACACGACCAACTCATTTCACGAGATAATTGATTTACCCATAGCAAGCACCGAGATTTCAAAAACCCAGATGAATTACGTATAACATACTGAAAAATAGGATTTTGAACATCAGAAATACTTTGACATGAACTCAGAGCTTTACTAAATTCATCTTTAAATATATTTTTCATATATATACTCATAACGTTCGTCGCTTGCTTAAAAGAATTTTCACAATTTTTTATAATTTGCACATCTGAATCATCTTGCAATTCTTTGCCCATATCTATCATAAAATCTTCAAATGTTGGAAATTCTTGAGCATTCCGCTTTATTTTATTGTCTCGTAAAAGATCAAACCCTTCATCTAACGTAACAAATGCATGCTTAACATCACATGAAGTTAGATAATCGCCATAACTTAACTGAAACGATTGAATATCAAACGATTGCAAAATAACGCATGCAATCATAGACAACATTAAAATATTATTTTTTTTCATGGTATACCTATACTTTTTTTATAATTATAAAATAATTTATACAAATTAATCTCTATGCATCATTGCCAATACTTCTTTTCTATTCATTTTTCGAGCTAATAATAATGGCGTTGTATCAAAGCATTGCGTATGAATATCAGCGCCATATTCTAATAAAATTTGAACTATTTTTTTATGATTTCCTAATACTGCTGCATACAATGGAGTTTTACCACTGTAATAAGCATCAACAACTGCACCTGCGTTTATTAACATTGCAGCTATAACAGAACGATTATATTCAGATGCCAAATACAATAAAGAGCCAGATACATTAACATCAATCCCTGCATCAATTAAAAATTGCACTGCCTGAATATTATTATGAATAACAGCTTTGTTTAAAGATCCGTATAATTGAATCATATGCATAGTAAGATAATCTTTAACAGCATAGTTCATAAATGCATTATAATATTGTAAAACATAGAGAAATAAAGGATTTTGCACGTCTTGAAATGAAATATTATGGTCAATTATTTTTTGCAATCCAACAAAAAATTTTGGAATCACATGTTTGATAATTAACTGTTCAGCGTCATAAATAGATTGATCAAAAATTTTTATAAAATCATCTTGGCTTGCTAGATCGTCTTCATCATTCATGCAATCAATTAATCTGGCATGCATATAATCATAAAATGATGTATTAAAAAGTCTTTCTCGTTGCAAAATAGCAAAACCTTTTTGTAAGTGAGGAAATCGATCGACTATCTCTGCTAGTTGATACTCTTTTGAGATCACAACTGTTTGCTCACAAGCACTATGTAATGACACACTTTGAGTAAACAAACACACAAAAATATTGATAACTAAAATAGTACGACACTTCATGATACATACTCAATAAAAATAAAATTTTATATAGATACAGAGTCATTATAATAAATCTTACAGATAGAAAACAATACTTTGCCTGGAAAATCTAGGCTGCATAAACCAAATTTAAAATAAATATGTAAACCTACGATATCGCTTCGCTCATCTCCGGAAACAGTGGTGGCGGCGGCCACGTTACGCTTTTTTATGTAAAGAAAGAGTGCACCAAGCCAACCGGCCAGCAAATTTCAGGAGTTTTCGTAGAAATCGCAAGAAAGAATCGAGCATAAAAATTTGATGCACAAAATCTAAAAATAAAGAACCCCACAGGAAGCTGACGGAGTATTTACACAAAGGAAACGAAGCAAATTTGGGGGAATTAAACCCAGTTAAAATTAAAGACAAAAAAAATCCCACTCTTTTTCAAGAATGGGATTTTTAATTTTGGCTGGAGCGGGAGGATTCGAACCTCCGCATACCCGCACCAAAAACGGGTGCCTTACCGCTTGGCTACGCTCCAACTAACTTTTTAATTTTCAATTACTCTCTGTCGTATGAACTATCTGCGCCTTCAAGAGCTTCTTCAGCTGTCATTGCTTCGCTTGCTGTTACTTCATACTCAGCAATAATACGATCTTCTATTTCAGTTCTAGTACCAGAATTAAGCGGATGGACAATATCTCTAAAACCATCTTTTCTACGACGTGAAGGCATAGAAACGAACAACCCTTTATCACCTTCGATTACTTTAAGATCGCGGATAATAAAACAATCATCAAAAACCATTGTTGCATATGCTTTTAATCTACCACTATCTTTTACAGGATAGACTTTTATTTCTGTGATTTCCATGGCTACAGTCCTTCAAATAAAGTGTTCTGTCGAAACGCTTAATATACTACTCTGAGTTTAATTTCAAAAAAATCTAGAATCATTAGTTCTTAACGTTAATAATAATACCCATAGATCATTCATTTGTCAAATTAAATATCAAAAATAATTGCACGTAATTTTGCACTGCGTGCAGAGCGATTAACAGCAAGCTCTTCTGCCGTTGCTGTACACACTTTTTGCGTTAAAACTTCAACTTTTACATGAATATTTTTTTTCAAATCTCTAAAATAATTTTTAACCAATCGATCTTCTAGTGAGTGAAAACTAATACAAACTAAGCGACTTTCATGCCCTAAAACTTTCACACTATTTGCTAAAAATGATTGAATGTTATCAAGCTCTTTATTTACATAGATTCTCAAAGCCTGAAAAACTTTTGTAGCAGGATGAATTTTGCTTTCTTTACTGCTTGGTACTACCGACTTAATCAGTTCAGCTAACTGTTTAGTTGTTCGAAACGGAGTTTTTAAGCGAGCTTCAACAATTGCACGCGCAATTCTATTGCCGTAGCGTTCTTGTCCGTAATCAAAAAATATTTTAGCAAGCTCTTTTTCGCTCATATTTTTAATAACTTCTTGCGCAGTTACTTTGTAAAATGATGACGACATACGCATGTCTAAAAATGCATCTTTATAAATTGATAAACCAGGTGTTGATGCGATTTGGATTTGCGATGTACCAAAATCGGCTAAAATACCATCAACTTTATGAACGCCAATTTTATTTAACGCACCATTTATACGAGAAAAATTTCCCCATACCGCAGTAAATCTGCCAGGAAACTCTTCTTCTATTTTTTTACCCGTTGTTTTAATAACTGACTCATCCCAATCCATACCAATAACTTTACAGTTTGGTTCTAAATTAAGAATCGCTCGAGTGTGACCACCACCACCAAGTGTTACGTCAACATATACTTTGCCTGGTTGTGGGGCAAGAAAATGTAAAACTTCGTCCATCAGGACGGGTTTGTGCAATGTTGGCTGTTTTTCTACTTTTTCAATGTCATTCATAATAAATATCTTTTAAAACCTAAAAACAAAATATATGTATCGTATGTAAAATGTGAGTATACCTAAAAAAGTTACGACCACTCTTACTTAATTTAAGCAAATAGTGGTCGTAAAGTCTATGAATAGATCATGCAAAAGCGTGAACTATGCTATTTATTTCATACCAAAAGCATCAACAACATTCTGTAATCCAACACCACGAGAAGCTTTCACAAATGTGATAGTCTTTTCATTCGTAAGTTGTGTAATTGTTGGTAAAGCTTGTTGCCAAGTTTCAAATATTTCAATATTCATGCCAAGTGGAGCTGTTTTTTTGATCCACTGTACCATAGAACCAATTAAAACAAGATGCTTAACACCAGAAATTTTACGTAAAAAACGGCCCATCTGACGATGCCAGAAAGCACTATCGTTACCAAGTTCTAACATATCACCTAAGACAAGCACTTTGTTCAAATCTGTTTCGTATGCATTAAACGCTAATAATCCAGCTTTTAAACTTTCAGGATTTGCGTTATAGCTGTCATTAATAATGATCCCATGCTCAGCTGTATGACAAAACTCAAAGCGACCTTGCACTGCAAGTGGCTTTTGAATTCCTGCAATTGCAACTTCTGTTGGAACATCAATCATGTGCGAAATAGCTATTGCAGCTAAAGCGTTATTAACAGAACCTTCATGAGAACCTTGCAACATAATAGAGAATTTCTTTTTGTAGACTTTAGCAACAAAAGAAATCACATTATTTTTAATCGTAATTTTACGAGCTTGAATCTGGTTACAAGTTTTTAGTCCAAATTTTAATACTGGGTATGGGTAGCTAATTGCTGCGATCGAATCTTGATCCCCATTAACAATCCCAATATTTTCAGCTGAAAAACAGCTAAAAATTGCGCGTTTTTCTGCAGCAACTTCTGCTAAAGAACCAAGTCCTTGCATGTGTGCATGGCCAATACCGGTAATTAATGCGTAGGTAGGACGAAGCATGTCAGCAATTTTACTCATTGCTCCACGTTCAGAAATACCAACTTCAAAAATAGCCGCTTTTAATCCTGGTCTCATTTTAAAAATATTTAACGCAACACCAATGATAGTATTTTGGTTACCATGAGAAACATAAAACGGTTCGCCTGATGTTCTTAAAATATTTGCAACCATCTCTTTTGTTGATGTTTTACCGACTGAACCAGTAATACCTACCACAGGATACGTAAACTTCGCACGCCACTCTTTTGCCATCGTTATCAGTGCAGCGAGTGTATCTTCTACGTATAAAATTTTTACAGAATTCAATGCGTTGCCATGCAATGCTTCAAGTTCTGCTCGCTTTGATGCTAACACAACTAGTCCAGAAGCTTTTTTAGCTAAAGCGTCTTTAATAAATTGGTGACCATCACACTGTTTGCCTGGCAATGCAACATAAATATCGCCTGCTTGCAATGTTCTTGTGTCAACTGAAAATGATGAATTTAAGCCAAAATCTCCATTAACCATTTGAACATTTGAAAGAGTATTTCTTACAAATTCGTTATCCAATTGCATCAATTTCTCCGGCTTTTTAAATTTATAAACTATAATATTTCGCAATCATCTACGCACAAAAAATGTACGTTTTTTGGGTTTTTGTCAAGTAATTTTAAAAAAATTACAAATATAAACTATTTCTAACGAACCACACGACGCGTTTTACCACCCTCTATCGACATAATGAGCCCTTTTGACTCAAGAATAGAAATAATTCGTGCCGAACGATTATATCCTATACGAAAACGTCGTTGCAACATAGAAATAGAAACTTCATCTAAATCTTTTAGTAATGTTAAAACTTCTTGATACAATTCATCATCTGCATCTAAAAGCTCATCTTCTGAGTTATTTGAAAACTGTTCAAACAGGTCTAAGTATTGCACCTTCTGTTGGGCTTTTATCTGCGCTACAACAGCATGAATTTCAGCATCAGAAACATACGCCCCATGCACACGAACAAGGTTTGACTTTGATGCGTCTAAAAACAACATATCGCCTCGTCCAAGAAGTTTTTCAGCACCTGATGCATCTAAAATAGTTCGCGAATCAATTTTAGAAGTTACTTTAAATGCAACCCTATTTGGAAAATTGACTTTAATCATACCTGTAATAACATCAACTGATGGTCGTTGTGTTGCAATAATCATATGAATACCTGCTGCCCGAGCCATTTGTGCAAGACGAGCAATCGAATCTTCAACTGCTTTTCCTGCGGTCATCATTAAATCTGCAAGCTCATCAATAATCACCACAATAAACGGCATCGGCTCCATATCTTTATTTGATTTTGCCGCAGCTTGGTAGTCGCCAAGGTTTCTTACCCCAAACGACGCCATAACTTTATACCGCTCTTCCATGGTCTGCACAACCCATTTTAACACAGGTATAGCTTTTTTAGTTTCGGTAACAATTGGAAATATTAAATGAGCAATGCCATCGTACGCGGCAAATTCTAATCGTTTAGGATCTATTATAATTAATTTTAGCTGATCTGGGCGCAAAGAGCAAAGTAATGATACTAACATTGCGTTTAAAGCTACCGATTTTCCTGAACCCGTTGACCCTGCGATCAGCAAGTGAGGCATCTTTGCAAGATCTGCAACAATGTTGTTACCAAGCGTATCTTGGCCATAAATCATCGGTAAAGAACCGGTATGTTTTTTAAATTCTGGTGAATCTAAAATCGTAGAAAATAACACATCTTGACGATGCGCATTAGCAACTTCAAAACCAACGACTGAACGCCCAGGAATCGGTGCTATAATTCTAATACTTAATGCTTTTAATGCCATTGCAAGATCATCTTCAAGCGATAAAATTCTACTGACTTTAACTTTAATATCTGGTTGGTATTCAAATAAAATCACGACAGGCCCTGCATGCATTGCAACAACAGTTCCTTTAATATCAAACTGTTCAAGCTTTTGTTCTAACAATTTTGCCTGCATTGCAAGCATTTCTTGTTGAGCTACCATAGCTTTTTGTTCTACTTTTTTACTTGGTAAAAAAGGCATGGTATAACCATCTTTTTTTGCTTCTGGAGCAACAGGCCGTTCAACAACTTTTTTTTCTATAATTTTTTCTTTTGCAGGAGCCTGCAACGGTAAATCAAACAATGTTTCTTGATGCTCACGCTGAAATTCTATGTTCTTTGCAACCATGGCTTCTTCAAGTTGCATGGTATGTACGTGCAAATCTTGATTAAAAGCCTTGCTTGCAGCATTTTGATCAAGAGCAACTCCTTGTATAGTATCTTTTTTTTGCTGACCATGACCAATATATTCATCCCAAAATAGATCATGTACAATAGTATCAATATCTTGATCAATATTTTTTTCGTACTCAAATTCAACAATTGATGTGTCGATTCGCTGCACAATTGCACCAGAAAATATTTCGTAGATTTTTTTAAGACATTGCAATGCGTAAGAACATACAGCCCCAATCATCTGTATTACATACAACATGATACGAGCTGGCAATTTTTCTGGGTCACAGATATAGACTACACATGCGTACATCGACTGAAGTGCAGGAATATAGGAACAACGAGTAATTAAAATGAGAGAACTAACCAGCAAACTCCAAACGATAATTGCCTGCGTTAACGGATCAAAATACCAAACTATTTTTTTGCTTATGTAATTACCAAGCATGCCACCTGGATACGTAAAATCATAGGAAACAACAGCATGAATTTGACATAATACCAAACATGATGCAAAAGCTGTTGCAACACCAAGCATACGATCCCACTCAGTTGCTATACTCATTTTTTTAGTAACTTGCATACCATAGTAAAAAATAATGGCATACATTAAAAATAATGGAAACACCAAAGAAGCTGATCCAAAAAAATAGATCATCAAAGATGCTGTATATGACCCAAGCATACCAAAAATATTATGGAATACCTGAGCCTTTGTGGTGTGATAAAACCATGATTGATCAGTTGGATTAAATGTTACTAACGATCCAAGTAAGAATAAATCTACACAACTGAGCAGTGCGATAATTCCATATTTTTTGACAACCATATACAGATAATCAGCCCAATTATAGTTCATACAGACCTCGCATTCATAATAACTTATTCATATAATCGTATATAATCTACGACTCATCACTTTTTTGTAAACATATTTTAAAAAACAGTGACCCTTGATTGCGTCAACCAAATTTTTATTTTAGAGATTTACCCTACGTTTTTTACAAAAACTCCGGGAATTTGCTGGCCGGTTGGCCTGATGCACTCTTTTTAAATCTTAGCCAGGTTTAATTTCTCAAAGTTTGCTTCGTTTCTTGCATAGATTGACGTAATTTTTCATTAAAAAAGCGTAACGTGGCCGCCGCCACGAATGTTTCCTGAGATGAGCAAAGCAATATTGTAGACTGACATACTTATATTAAATTTGGTTCACACAGCCTGAGCTTTCGTAAAATTACCACCCCCATATTATATCACTAATGCTAGAACAACAGGAATTATCATGTAGTAGCAAAACTTCCACAGCAGATTTTTTTCAATCATTACATGCACCCAACAAAATAGCCAATACGCTACAATTCCTGCAAGCGTCATGCAGATCAGCAAAGGCAATGTCATAATTTTCTGCAACAATCCTGCATCTACCAAAGCTTTTAAACCAAGTAAACTACCTGCAAAAATTAATGGCCACTGAATTAAAAATGAGAAAGCAAAGGCGTCATCATTTTTATAACCCAACCAACGTAAGGCGGTAAAAGTTGTACCAAATCGAGAAATTCCTGGTAGCAAAGCACAACCTTGGACTAACCCTAGTAATAAACCAGATCGAACATCCCAGATATCAATTTTTTTGCTGACAGGAGCATATGCTAATGAGTAAAGAGATAAGGCAGTGATGCTAAATCCACAAGCTAATGGGAGCTGAATAAGCTGATCTATTTTTATAACCCAACAAAAAAAAGTCATCGCATCAGCAGCAATTCCAAATAATAAAACTTTAGTAAAAATATGCTTCCATACTTTTCTATCAGCTAAAGCTGCAAGATGTACAGGCCGATCGATGACAAGCTTCCACCATATGGTAAAAAAATAGACTACAAATAAAAGAGCACTCACGCCTTGTAAAACATAATCAAAAGCCCAACTCTGTGCCATGACAACTTCGGGCATCTGCCAATTACATTTTTCTGCTATTTTGTGCATCAGTGCAACATGTCCAGAGCTACTGACAGGTAAAGTTTCAACAAGAACTTGAATCATCATCCAAAGATATAAAAACATAGTTTCCTTTGTGATATTTTATAAAATTTTAAAATTTCTATAGTTACCGTAATTTTTTAAAAAACGACAACTCATGCTTTTCTGGTTATTGTACCCATGATTGTCATAACCAACAAGTTCACCACGTATGAAATAAAGCGATTTGAATCCCATAAATCTAAACTGAACTAAATAATGCTGCTAAAAATCATCTATTACATCGAATTAAAATTCAAAAACAATTCTACCTGTGATATATTATGTATAATAAAAATTACTAACATCCCTCATATTAAGACCCTGCTTTATGAAAAATACACTTTTAACAATAGTCACTTTATTGTGCATGAACATTAATTATGCAGCTGAAACAGATTTTCAAAAATCAATTCCTCAATTTTTTAGAAATTATGCATATTTTGAGCATAATTTTCCTGAAAATAGTCATGCACAGTCTGAATATAAAAGAATTTTAAATACAATTGAACATCAAGATTTATCGCAAGACAATTTTTATAAATTTATTTTAAACTATAATGTGGAAAATTATACAACTGACAGAGATGCAAAATATCAAAACTGTTTATGCGAAAACAACCCGCCAAAAAATTGCTTTCAAGTCATGACAAGCACTATAGAAGATGCAATCACACAAAAAAACAAAAGAAGTTTATGGCTAAGCCCTGTTGAAAAAGCTATAGAAGAAAACAATTTAAAAAAATTAGCATGGCTGATAGCGATCAACATGCCTTTAAATGAAATGAACAATTTGAAAATGCTGCCTATACATCATGCCGTTATGAATGATGACACAACAGCTCTTGCAATGCTTCTTTCTGCTCAAGTTAACATCGATGCAGTTACTCAATCTGGTTTTACACCTCTGCATGTTGCATCTTATTATAATAAAATACCTGCAATGAAAATTCTGATCAATCAAGGTGCTTATATAAACGCAACTACCCGAGAAAAAAATACCCCTTTGCATTATGCCATGAAAAATAACCACCTAGAAGCTACAAAGTTATTACTTGCCTGTAACGCTCACATAAAACCTAACGCGCATGGTAAAACTCAAATTGATTATGCAGCAACTGATGAAATGATTGAAGTTTTTTCAGACTCTAAAAATGTATAATCAATACCAACTTAATTAAAAATGTACAACACCAAAAAAACTGCCTACACATTGGCATAATGTGCATTAATTCATTGTGAAAAAATAATAAATACCTATGAAAGTTTACCTATCTATGAAAAAAATAGCTTGTATCATCATCGCACTCATGGCTGAAGCAGCAATCTACTGTTCACAAACATCTACAACTATCCTTACAAAAGCTAACAATACGTTATGTGTTATACGTGCTACTCATAAACCTGACAGTTCAGTTGACATAACAATTAATGCACAACAAAATCTTCATGATTGCAAAAAATCTTTAGAAACTATGCATGACAACCTAGGCAATGACGACTCGTTTGATATCGATATAAAAATTGCTCATGATATACTGACTCATTGCTGTGATCAAGAAATAATCATGCAAGATAATGCACATGATGAAGTAATCAACCTAACCTTGCAAGGCAAACAAGAAGATTCTCATGAAAATCTCTTGTATAAAGCTATTGATGCTGATGATGCTCTTCAATTAAATAGTCTTTTAGATCAAAATGCTCATAGTAATATCAGTGATCTGTTAGATCGAGCTATGCTCAACAATAATTTACCAGCTTTTGATATACTTCTTACAAAAATACCAAGCCTGAATGATCATATCGATTATGGTCAAACTCTCATGCACAAGGCTATTTTTAGAAATCATATCGCTTGTTTATCTTTGCTTGTAAGCAAAGGAGCAAACGTAGATGCTACCGATAGCTATGGTTATACGCTGTTACAATCAGCTGTAAAAAACAATAATATTGCAGCTGCAACGTTACTGCTCATACATGGTGCTGATACTTTAATGAAAGATACATTTGGATCAACAGTTTTAGAGTATGAACAAACAGAAACTATGAAAAATTTAGTGACAACAATGAGCAATCCATTTTTGTCTAAGGCTTACGATCGTAGACCTATCGTACAAACGGTAGCTTATGTACTGTAAATAAATCCCTCATACGAAAACACATAAAGTTGCGGTCTATAGTTTTAATGTACTATAGGCCGCAACTTTATTTAAAATATATAATTGCTTGTACTAAAAAAATTCTTAAAGCAAAACCGCTGGTCAATTAAAAATATAATTTTAAAAAAACTTAATAGTATCTAGACTGTGTGAATAACAATACGATCCTACGATATCGCTGCGCTCATCTCCGGAAATATGGGTGGCGGCGGCCACGTTACGCTTTTCTAGTTTGAAAAATAGTGCATCATGCCCACTGGCCGACAAATTCCTGGAATTTTCACAGAAAATGTAAGGTAAAAAAATTGGTTCACAAAACCTAACGAAACTACCGTTCTTGTCCTTTGGAGATGACTTGAACCATACTTTATGCAAAGCATCAAAATGAGCGTAGCAATACCGGAGATTGTATACTTATTTTAAATTTGATTTATACAGTACAATACATGCGCACCATAACTTTAATACATACAATCACATGTACATAAAAAAGCGGATAAAGTCCGCAGACATCCCTTCTCTCGTTGTTGGTCAGGACATCGGTTGAAACTTTTTGACAACAATCTCATACATGCATACCACAAGCTACCTTCCTATAATCACATAAGCGGATAAGGCCCGCCGGCCTCCCCTTCCCCGTAGTCAGTCAGGACGTAGGGCATACAGATCAAATTCATCTCAACTACCAAACCTTCTTGATACCTCAATTACCGTAAAAAAATGCTGATTAATTTAAAATTTTATTTTATTTTTTAATATTTTTTTTATGAAATTATATCGACTTGATCACAAATCTCATCTTATTTTTTAATAATCTTGAGTGCCTGAAACCTTATTGGATAAACAGTTTTCTCAACACATGCACGCAATCAGATCATTGCTAAAAATAAAAATTCTTTACAAATGCATTTTGCGGTCTTTATAATAAATTTCAACGCTACAGATATAACAAAAAAAACAGATGAATAATTTAAGTTGCATTATTAGTTTCTTTGTTTTAAATTGTAGCACGAATGAAGAAATCGCAATAAAAAGTTTAAAAAATTAGGTAAAAAATAAATTAAAATATAACAAACATTCGGAAGGGGGATAGTCTTAAACAAGAAGCTGAAAATTAAATGTAAGCATGTTTTTTTCTATAGTTTTGCAACGGTAGAAAATAGTTTGATTATAAAAAATTAGAGTTAATAATCGTTCATATCGAACAAAAAAAGGGATTTACGATATGGTTAATAAATCAATGAAAAAACTTTTTGTAGGACTAGCTGTTCTTTCAACTGCAGCTTCATTACATTCAGAAGCTGTACAAAGTACAAGTAAAGGTTTCTTCCAACCGCGTGCTGCATCTGCTAACATCGCTCGTGAGATGTTGATGCAACCAAACGAACAAAAACATTCTGATGGATGGTATGGTAACTTCTCTGCAACTGGTTTTTACCAACGTGGATGGAATGACAATTCTGTAGATTCACAAAGCGATGCTGACAGTAATGTAAGCGGATTAGGCGCATTCCCATTCTGGTCAGGAACAAACACAATGGCTGTAGGTAACTCTGCTACAACAGCTGCTGGTATTGTTGCTGGAACACCTTCTGTTGATGGTTACCAATTCGGTTTAGGTACAACATCAACTGCTGGTTCAATCAATTTAAACCCAATCGTGTACCAAGCTGGTGCTGATTTTATGTTTATCGTAGGATCTGCTTCACACGAACCAGGCTTCTTGTTTAAAATCAAGGCTCCTATCGCTGTGTACAACATCAATCCTAACTTAACAGAAGTAGCTGCAACTCCTGCTGCTAACTATAACGAAGGTCAATTGAGCTTATCTACTACAGACGTAGCAATTCCAACTGGCGCAACAATGACACAAGCTTTAGCTGGTAACTTAGGTGATGCTCCTACGCTTGGTAACTACACTCCAATGCAATACGGTTTAGTTCAAGGCGATATTTCAACAGGCGCTAAGTTTGGTGATATCGAAATGACTGCTGGTTATAACTTTATCAGCAACGAAGATAGTTCATTCAGCGTTGCGCTACGTGCTTCTGCTCCTACAGGGAACAAAGCAACTGGTCAATACATGCTTGAACCAATCGTTGGTCGTGGTGGAAACTGGGGACTTGGTGGTTACACAGCTGCACACGTTAACCTATGGGAAGGCAGCAACGATAACAGATTGTCATTCAAAGTAATGGCTGATGTTATGCATTTATTTGGAACAGACACAGTTCGTTCATATGATCTAACAGAAAATGGCGGCGGTTCACGTTACCTATTAGTTGCTGATTACAATGCTGGTGTTTACCAAAACTCTATCCAAAACTTAATCAACGTAACAACATTAGCTTCTACTTCTTCATTTGGAGTTGAAGGTGACGTTGCTGTAGGTTTCAACTACACAGGCGGTGGATTCTCATTTGACTTAGGTTATGAATTCTTCGGTCGTTCAGCTGAAACTTTAGAAATCACTGGTGATTTCAATACAAGATATGCTGTTCTTGGGCATCAAGGTCCTGGTACAGCTACTGATGGTTCAGTTGCTTCATTCGCAGCTCAACCAGGTGCGACAATGAGAAATGCAGTAGCTCAAACAGATATAGTACAAACTGGAACTGTAGCTACAACTGCTGATGCTTTAGGTGATGCTCGTCTTACTGCTAACCAAGTATCTCTAGCTGACTTAAACGTAGAAGGCGCACAACAATCTGCATACCTAACAAGCAAAATATTTGCTAAAGTTGGTTATGAATTTGCACAAAACGATTACGTTCCTTTCGTTGGTGTAATGGGTGAATTTGAATTCAGCAACTCACTAAACAATGCTCTTCCTCAATGGAGCGTAGCTTTAGTTGGCGGCGTTTCTTTCTAACAATAGTTTAGTTCTATATCTATAAAAGAATATTGAGCTAAGGCCAGAAAACGATAATACTATGGAGATAAGGTGTAAAAACCTTATCTCCATTTTTACTTTCTACAGTTCTCCAGACAACGCTTGATAAATTTCTTCATCTTTTCATTGCAACTTTTCGACTATTTTTATAGATTACATGCAACAGAAAACTGCATTGCATGCGCTGCATCAAAAAAAAGGTAATTCCTTTTGAGTAAAATCAGTTGTAAATTTTTGAAAATTTGCCACGTCATATCAACATAAAAAAAGGAGTCGCGATATGGTATCAAAAACAATCAAAAACCTGTGCGTAGCAATCGCATTGTCAGTTCAGCTGCATCAGCTGCACGGCGATGCAACGTTAAGCACCAGTAAAGGTTTTATACAGCCTCGTCCATCATCGGGCAATATAGCTCGCGAGATGATGATGGAGTCTAACTATCGCCATACCGATTCTGGAAGTTGGTTTGGTGAATTTTCTGCAACCGGTTTTTATCAACGGTACTGGACGCAAGGTGACCAAGAAAATGGCCTTGGAGCCTTTCCATTCTGGTCTGGTAGCAACACCATGACGATTGGTAATAATGAACAAGTATCAACAACAACGCCAAGCACGTTGGCAAACGTTGATGCTTATCAGTTTGGCCTTGGTCAAGTTACACCAGGTGCAAATCCAGCAACGATCAATTTAAATCCAATATTTTACCAAGCTGGTACTGACTTTATGCTTATTATGGGCCAATCTGGGGTGAAATCAGGTTTTTATGCTAAAGCAAAAGTTCCACTTGCAATCACAGAAGTGACGTACCAATTAACAGAAAATAATCCACTGGTTGCAACTGACTATCCTGCTGGTGCGCTGAGCGTTTCTAACGCTACAGTTAATGAACCTGCAACAAGCATGTCGCAAGCATTCTTAGGTTTTAAAAATGAACAGTTTGCAGGCAACGGCGACTACACACCAATGCTTTTTGGATTAATTAATAATATATCGACTACCGTTATTCGTTTTGCAGATTTTGAATTAACTGCTGGGTACAACTGGATTTTTCATGAAAATAGTTCAGTCACCATTGCTGGCCGTATGTCCTGTCCATCAGGAAACAAAGCCGATGGTACCTATATGATCGAACCGATTGTTGGACGTGGCGGTAACTATGGTCTTGGTGGCTATGCTGCTGGTAACTTTCAGCTCTGGCATGGTGCGCACAACAACAAGTTAACCTGTAAGTTTATGGCTGATGTGTTGCATCTGTTTACCACAGAAACTACACGTTCGTACGATTTAGTATCTGCAGGACCAGGTTCACGTTACTTGCTTGTTGCAAACTATGCAAACGGTTCGTACCAGAACGAAATTCAAAACTTAATTAACCACACAACCCTGCTATCAAATTCTACTTTTGCAGCAGAAGTAGATATTGCTCTTGCACTCAACTACAGCTGTGGTCATGGTTGGTCATTTGACCTTGGGTATGAGTTTTATGGCCGATCAGCTGAAACGCTGGAAATCACTGGTAATTTTGCCAACCAAACCTACGCAATTTTAGGCCGTCAAGGTGTTGGGCAAATTGGTGCTGGTGCAACCCCAACAACGCTTGCTCAACCAACTGCTACCATCAGTTCATCGGTAGCGCGTCAAGATGTGGTGGGAGTACCATCTGCGCTTGTAGTTGATGCAACGATAGCAAGTAACAGAATCGCTGCTTCTGACCTTGATGTTGCTGCTGCTGCGCAGGCTGCTTACCTTACAAGCAAAGCGTTTACCAAGATTGCTTACGAATGGAACAATATCAATTATATTCCATTTTTTGGAATGATTGCTGAATGGGAATTTAGTACGTGCTTAAATAATGCTCTGCCACAATGGTCAATTGCTATTGTTGGTGGTACATCGTTTTAAGAATCAATACACCCTATGATTATATAAAAAATAGTCTGACCCTACGCTCGTTGTGATACCTATAAAATATAAAAACACTGCGTAGGGTTGCGTGAACCAAAATTTTACCATAATAAAAAACAAAAAAAGGATTGAGAACATGATACAAAAGTTTTTGCACAACGCACAAACAAACACAACTCGTGTGCAATACATGCTTGCAGGACTTGCACTGCTTGCAACATACGGCTTGTCTGCATCAGAGACAACCATATCAAATAACTTATTCTTACATCGTGCATTCTCGGCAAATATCGAACGAGAAATGATGATGGAAGGTCACATTACTAAAACTGATTTTGATGGATTCTACAGCTTTTTTGCTGCAACGGGAGCGTACCAACGTTCATGGAATCAAAACGGTGCAACAGGCATTGGTGCTTTACCATTTTGGTCAGGAACGAATGCAATGACGGTCGGGACAAACTTAAACGGTACAAGTCTTGATGCCTACCAGTTTGGTTTAGGAAACGTAACGTCAAACGGGCAAATCGAATTAAATCCAATAGTCTACCAAGGTGGTGCAGATTTCTTATTTTATGCAGGTGGCTCAACCAATGATCCAGGATTTTTTATTAAGTTAAAAGCTCCACTTGGTATGATTGGTATTAACCCTCAATTAACCGAAGTAACGACTGCAACAGCAGCACCGTACGTAGCTGGTGCAATTCAACCATCAACAACAACTGGCTACCAGCCGTCAACAACGATGACACAAGCTTTTGCAGGAGCATCAAACACCACCGATTCTGGTGACTTTAAGGTCATGGAATACGGATTAATCGATGGCTTACAATCATCGGGCGCTAAATTTGGTGACTTTGAAATGACACTTGGGTACAACTTGATTTGTGATGAAGAACATCTGTTTGGGTTTGGTCTGCGTGCATCTGGCCCATCTGGCAATAAACCACTTGGTATCTATGCGCTTGAACCGATCTTTGGCCGTGGAAGCAGCTGGGGTATTGGTGGCTATCTTGTCGGTGGTATAAAAGTATGGGAAAACCATGAAAATAAATATTTTGCTATCAATGTGATGGGGACGATCTTACACCTTGTCAACAGCAACACGGTTCGTTCATACGACTTAGAACTCAATGGACCAGGTTCTAAATATTTATTAGTTGCCGATTACAACGCAAACATATACCAAGGAACGATCCAAAACTTGATCAACCTTTCTACCCTTGATTCTACGTCATCATTTGGTGCTGAAGGTAACGCTGCAATTGAGTTTCAATACGTTTCTAACGGATGGGAAGTTGACCTTGGGTACGCATTCTGGGGAAGAACACAAGAACATTTAACGATTACGCAAGAATTTGACCAAAACCGTTATGCAATTTTAGGCCGTCAATCAGTCGGTGCTTTTAATGGCAGTGGCGCGGCAACCCCTTCGACCCTGTCACAACCATCAGCAAGGATTAATTCATCACTTCCAGCAGTTGCTGAGAATGGTAATGATGGTGCAACTGCACTAATATTACCTGCAACTGTCCCTGCAAACCGTATCGCTGGTAACTCAGCTTTTAACATTGCAGCAGCAGAGCAACAAGCTGCTTCAACCAGTAAAGTATTTACCAAGGCTGCTTACTCATGGCTTGATATGTCGATGAGCCCGTACGTGGGATTACTTGGAGAGTTTGAAATCAGCACAAGCCAAAACAATGCATTGTCTCAATGGTCAATTGCAGTTGTTGGTGGACTGTATTTTTAACAATAGTGTATATTTGTTAAGATGAAAGAGGCCGGGAAATTCCCGGCCTCTTTCATCTTTTATTATCGAACTATTATTTCTGTCCAGGCATTGTATATTTGCCAATAGGTTTTAAAGCTCCACTTGTTGATTCAATAGGAGTTGAAGGTCTTTTAATGTCTTCAGATTTTAATGATCCAGTAGAAGTCTGAGTAAATAAATTCTCTGGTGATGATTGCGACACACTTGCTGATAAAGACTCATCACCATAATTTTCATACGCTGATCCTGTAGGTTTTTGATTAGCTCTCATTTCAGGACTTGTTACGACAACTGGATTTGATGTCAACCTGCTGATCGTTCCCATAGGATCTTGTAAAAAATCGGCAATTGCTTTGGCAAAACTCTCAATTCCTTTAGAAAGCTCAGATGTCAACCATTCTACTACTGTTGCTTTTTGCGCATCAGTAGCACTTTTTGGCAATGTTTTTTCGACTAAAGGCTTTATTTGTGTAGGATCTTTTTCAAGTCTTTTAGCTGTTGCTTGAGGTGTTTCTTGAGATGATTGATCTCTTGTTGCTTCAACTTCAGTACTATCTTTTTCAGAATTCAATCCATTTTTTTCCTGCACGTCTGAAGTTTTAATTTCACCTTGAACTTTTTTAAGATCTCTCTGTGCTTGTATTTCATCATCCCTTTTTTTCTCAGCTTCTTTATATTCTGCTGTAGTATTTCCGTCTCTATCATAATTAGCTGGGTCATATGTTGCATCATATTCCTTAAATAATGAATTTCCAAATCTTCCAGCATATTTATCATAAGATCGAGTTAGTGATTTTTTTGTAGTCTCTAAAACTTGACCACCGTCATCAACTGTAACTGAATAAGATGTTCCATCTTTTCTTTTTAATGTAAAATATGTCTTTTCTCCGCTAGTAAAGGATGTAACAGAATCTCCATCTTGAGGATCTAAATTAAAAGCATCAGCAACACTCTTAACAAAATCAGGGTCCTTCACATTTCCATTACGATCTAATTTTGTTGTGTATGATTTCTCTCCAGATTTAGTTGATGCATCTTTTGAACTATTTAAATCAAATGAACCATTCTGTAAATCACTCTGTTTTTTTGTTTTTCCATTCGCATCTGCTGATTTATTTTCTTTTCCACCTTTTGATTCTTTTGACGAATTTTTTGACTGCTTAGCAGCATTTTCTTGTACATCTTTAGATACAGATTGTCGACCCGTCTCACCTTTTGTACCTTTTTCAGGCTCTGTTTTTTCAATTTTGCCTGGTTCCGACGCTTCTGGTAGTGCATACATCGTTGATCCTGCATTAACTGCAAGCAATGTACACAACGTAATCATAATTTTCTTCATGGGGATTCTCCTTTTTACAACATTTCTAAAAATTCTATTTGAAATAATTATACATTTTGCAGTATTTAAAAATCAATAGATTAAAATGTTAATTTAATAAAAACTACGATGAACAATTTTTACAAACCATACCCGCTTTTATTACCTTTACAAAAGCTTCATTGCACCAATCATTAGGTTGAGTGAATCAATTTTTCATTCAAAAGTTTTGCCCTACGATTTCTAAAAAACTCCTGAATTTGGTAGCCGGTGGGCCTGATACACTATTTTTTAAACTAAATAAGCGTAAAATGACGTGCGCCAGAACTGTTTGCGCAGATGAGCACAGCAATATCGTAGGATGGCATAATTATTTTGAATTTGGTTGACAGAACATAATTGGAATTGTCAGTAGACTCTATTTTTAAACATAGTGTATGCACAAAGAGAAGAGAGGCTTGGATATTCCTGGCCTCTCTTCTTTACTAATTATCAAATAATTATTCTATTTACACGTATATAATTAATTTCTACACGTAGTGGATTCAATTAAGATCCTAATAAAAAATCATTAGCAACACTCGTTGGCGATTGTGATCCAGAAACATCTTGAATATCTTTAAATAAAACAGATTCTGATGAATTGTCAGCTTCTTCTCCACTAACTTCAGTTCTCAATGGTTTTGTATCTACAAGGTCAAAAATACTATTAAAAACAGATCGTATAGACTCAATAGTAGCAGTTAATGCTTGCTTACCAGCCTTACCTATTTCCATAATTTTAGCAGTTATTTGCTCTATCATAGTATATTTTTGTTCAGCTGACATACGATCACCCACCACTGTCTCTACCGCATCACTAACGACTGTCTTGACTCCAGGTTCATCATTATTTTCTAGGGCATTGCCAGCTTTCTCAGCTGCTTTACCAACAGCTTCTTCTCTTGCTGGCGTATTTTTTTGAGCTGCTTCTGCATTTTTACGAGCTTGATCTGCTTTATTTTGTGCTTCAGTTTTTTGTTCTGGCGTTAGTTCTTGTTCTGCTTTAGTTCTATAATCAGTATATTCTGTCGCTATACCTGATGCATCATAAGATGTTGAGTCAAGTGGTTTATTATTTGCATCAAAGTTAGTTATATCAAATGTACCATCTTTTCTATATCTTATTTTTTGAGCTTCTTTTCCTTGTGAGTTTAAAATTGATTCATCCATAGAACCATCACGATTGTAAGTCGTTTTTTTTGTTATGCGAGTTTCACTAATTTGCTTATTACCTTTTCTATCTTTTTTCATTTTGTATTGAGTAACTGTAGATTCTTTAGGGTTACCATTTTTGTCAAATGTAATATTCATCTCTGATGTGTTATCTAAATTAAAAGTCTGATTAAATTGATCTCCATTCTTTCCCGGAGCTGATTCGACTCCATGCATATTTTTAACAATATTTAAATTTTGATTAGGTACATCAGAACCTGATTTTGACTCTGCAAGTTTAGGAGTCTTAGCAGCTTTAGCTTGTACATCTTTAGGTGCATCTGGTGCCACTTTTACAGCCTCACCTGATTTTGCTGTTCCCCCTTTACTTTTTACAGACTTTCCTGGTTCAGCATAACCATGCATAGCATCAATATGTTTTCCAGATGCCACTGCAAGCAACGTACACAACGTGATCATAATTTTCTTCATTACTACTCTCCTTTTTAAACTTACTAAAAATCCTATTTAGGATAATTATATATTGTATTATTCATCAAAATCAACAGATTGAAACTGTTGCAGTTTTTTATTAAAACTACCACGCATAATACATTTTCAGTATATCTGCTTTTACTGGGGCTATAGATCGATACAATAGCTCATGTCAGCAATCTTTGAATTGCTATTTCAGCTACTTTTTTATACATTGATTGCTAATTATATTTTTTATTTTCTACAAAGGATTTCTATGAAAAAGTTTTTTTCGCTGATGATCGCTCTGTTTATGATGACGAGCAATGTCATCACACCTCTCAATAAATTATCACTACAAACTTCAGTTTCTATCATGGACCAAGCAGCACAAGAAAAAGTTGAGTTTGTGCACGTGTATTTTACTGCATTGTCGGGCAATTTTCATGATATTATTATTCCTATCAGCAAACTAGAATCTGCGCTTGATAATGGTTTAAAATATGACGGTTCGTCAATCCCTGGATGTTCTAATATTTTTGCAAGTGATATGCATTTAGCAATCGATTTGCAAAGTTTTTTTGTTAATCCAAAAATAAAAAATCAACCAAAAACTGCTCGTATATTTGCAGACGTGTACCAAGATGAAGTAACACCCTACCCAGCTGACCCACGTTACATGCTTAAACAAGCAATCGAGCAAGCAGCGGCTCAAGATTACAAATTTTTTGTCGGGCCAGAAATCGAATTTTTCTTAGTAGAAAAAAATAGTAATGGTGAGCTGGTTCCATGGGATCATGGCAACTATTGCGGTGTTGAAATGCAACAAAAACATGAGTCAATTAAATTTGAAATGATGCAAGTCCTGCTTGATAACGGCATCAACCTTGAAAAACTGCACCACGAAGTGTCGCCTGGACAACACGAAATTGTGATTCAGTATAACGATCCACTCACGATTGCTGACCACATTATGTTGGCAAAACATCTGATCAAACAGGTTGCTGGAAACTATGGAATCATTGCAACGTTCATGCCAAAACCATTTTTTGGCGTCAACGGTTCTGGTATGCATTTACATTTTAGCCTTGCTGAAAAATCAACGGGATGGAATGTTTTTTTTGATGAAAATGACAGCGCATTCTTATCACCTCTTGCGCATAACTTTCTTGCAGGGGTTTTAAACAGAATTCAAGATGCAACTGTTATTGTAAACAGCTGCGTTAACTCATTTAAACGTCTTGTTATTGGGTACGAAGCTCCTGTGTATGTATGTTGGGCAAAGAAAAATCGCAGTGCATTAATTCGTATTCCACAAATTAACGCAAGCCAACCGTATGCAGCTCGTGCAGAAATTCGATGTGCTGATGCATTGTGCAACCCATATCTAGCGTGTACATTCTTGCTTAAAGCTGGCCTTGAAGGTATTAAAAATAACGAGCAAGTCAAACCTGCAGTCGAAGAAAATTTATTTAAATTAACTCTGACTCAGATTCAAGATCGTGGAATCACAGCATTACCATCATCATTACAACAAGCGATTACGATGTTTGAACAATCAAGCAACATGCATGCAATGTTTGATCCAATATTTATGGCTGAATATGCAAAATTAAAGCAGTCCCAAGCAACACAGTTTGCTCGTATTGTAACTGACTGGGAATTAGAAAATTATGTATAACAATATTTTTTATATCGTTGTTAGCACTATATAATTGCTACTTAAAAAAAAGGGTTCACATACAATTGAGTGTGTGAACCCTTTTTTATTATAAATAAAAAGAAATTGGCCATCAAGACGGGATTAAATCTTGATGGCCATTGCAACGATATGGATTATACATCCAATGAAAAACTTCTAAATTGAATTATTCTGCACGATTAATTGTTAATTTTGAGTAACTTGCAGATCCACTGCCTACCGTAATTTCATAATTAAACGAATCATTGGTTGGGAAAAATTTGCGTTCTTCATTTAACTTTGGACTGACAATCGTAACAAATTGACCTGCTTGGTTTGCAAGCTCTCCAGATTCATCTTTACCAAGACGAATAGCTACGACTTTTGTACAAGGTTCTTCTAAAATTTCTTCAAGGCACTGTCCATTAAAACACTCTTCATGAATCATAACAGATTCTTTTATATTCTTATAAAATGATAGATGCTCAACTTGCGGCTCATCATTCATAACATCATCACAATCAACATGGGTACTAATTATAACAGGGTTGCCTGTTTTATTGGTATAGGTTGCTGCCGAAAAATAACTTGGCACTGCTGCGATGAGTAACAAAATATATATATTTTTCATAACTTACATTCCTATTTTTTTGCTTTATGTTTGGTATTTGCTTACCCTCACAAAAACATTATTGCAAATAGCAATTAGAAAAATCAATAAAAAAAATATTAATTTCATGGGTTAAATTCAATAGCGTGATTATAAGCAAAAAAAGAAGAAGCAACCCCCCGCTACTTCTTCTTTTTTATACACATATTAAAATTTAAATCATGAGTGGCCGCTGCCACAAAACACTTTTTAGTGCATCAAGCGCACCTGCCTGCAGTTCACCAGAGTTTTTATAAAAAACGTAGAACAAAACTTTCTCATGAAAATTGAGTTTGCAAAGCCTAAAATTTTTACCATGCTTGATAAAGCTTAGGCAAGCTCTTCGCCTTCTTCAATATCATAATCTCCAGGCAGCTCATTAATTAAATCAGCTCTGGTTAAATCAGTTGGCTCAACAACAGCATCATCGTCAATATGGCAAGTCCCCATCGAAATCTGGTCTGGTTTATCTGATTCTTCAAATTCTGCTTTATGCTCTTGTAAAAACGATTGCAATGCTTGCAGGTCATCTAAATTTTCAATCGTATAAATTTCTTTTTCTGGATATTTTAATCGAGCCCATTCAGCAAGCTGCTTGCCAGGACCAACACTGATCAAAACATCACACCCAACAAAACCATGCATAACTTCATCCCACTGCAATGGACTATTAACACGCCGCATAATCGCAGATTCAAGCGCATCAGCTGACGTAACATACACACCATCAACACTGGTAATAACCGGTGTTTTTAATGATTTAAAATCAATTTTAAAAAAATAAGGCGCTAATTGTGCAACGACAGCATCTACGATTGGGCTGTGCAATCCGTAGGCTGCAGGTAACTCTTTAACTTTACGAATTTCTTGCTCTTTGCAATACTCTTTAATCTGAGCAATTAACTGCGCATCACCTGCTATAGCAAAGTTATCATCAGTATTGTAAGCTGCAATAAAAACTTTTTTATCATCAGTTGAATATTTTGCGCACAACTCAGTTAAACTTTCTTTGGTAAATCCGCGCGAAAGAACTAACACCGAGTAATTTTTATGCTCACCAATAAATTCTTTAAATATACGAGCATATTTTGACAAGAGATACATACTATCAGCAAAACTTAACGAGCCACACGCAACAGCTGCAGCATATTCGCCTATGCCATACCCCGCAATAAAATCTGGGCGCAAACCAGATTCTGCTAACTGTGCATAAATTGCTGTTTCCAATAACAAAATTGCCAAGTACCCTTTGTCGATCTCAGACATCTCAGCATCTGATGCTGCAAAACATAATTGCACAAAATTAATATCAAAGCACATCGATGCTTGTTCAAAAAGATCCTGAACTAAACGCGATTCATCATATAATTTTTTCCCCATACCGACGAACTGCTCGCCATAACCAGGAAATAAAATACCAACTGTTTTCTTCATCACTCCCCCTATCAAAAAAACTATTGCATACCTGATAAGATATTCTCAATTGCAAAAGCCATTGGGCTTTTTCTTACAATTTTTACCAGTGTAAGAAATTTACCAGTGCAGGATCAACCAATTTGCTAAATATTATGATGACACAATAAACCTTAGGTTGTGTGAACCAAATTTTTATTATCAATTTTTGCCCTTTGCTTTTTATAAAAACTTCGTGAATCTGCTTGCAGGTGGGCCTCATGCACTCTTTTTCAAACTCAAAAATCGCATAGTGGGGCCCTATCACCAATGTTTCCGGAGATGAGCGCAACGATATCGCAGGTTTGTATCCACTTTTAAATTTAGTTCACACAGCCTAGAAAACCAATTTTAAAATACATTCAAACAGAGATATTGATACAGACTTAAAAAATGTAGTATATTTCTAATATGCAACATTTTTCATGAAAATAAAGGTCATTGTCTATGAAAAAAATAGTTAAAATAGTTGTGTACGCTTTTGCTATAAGCTTTATCAACAAACTTATACAAAGTCAGCCTGTTATAGACAAACAAGCAATAACTCCACGTACAAATCTTACCGATAATAAAAATTCAGCTTCATCTCAACTGAACCAACTACAACATCTCCATAATCGATGGAAAAGAAAACAACTACCAAATAGTTCCGAAGTTGCTCCTGAGATGGCTACAATTTATGATAATCAAGATGCTCCAGTACATTATGCAAGCAATGAATATCCACTTATAACAGCAGCTAAAAAAAATGATCTTGAAACAATTAAAAAGCTGCTTGAACAAAAAGTAGATGTCAATGTGCGAGATCTTACCAATAAAACTGCGTATGATTATGCGGTGGCAAACTCAAACAGTTGGATTCGATCAACAGAGCGAAAAAATCGAGCTTTGCAAATAAGTAAGCTCATAGAACCTGATATATATGATTATAAAAATCCTGATGGATCGATAAAAGAAATTGATTAAAAAATTATACAATTTTAAAAAGGCTCTAGGTTGAGCAAACCAAATTTTTAGGAGAGAGTTTTGCAATACGTTTTCTAAAAAAACTTCGGGAATTTGCTTGCCGGTTGGCCTGATGCACTCTTTTTAAATCTTAGCCAGGTTTCATATCTTAAAGTTTGCTTCGTTTGTTGCATAGATTGACGTGTTTTTCATTAAATAAGCGTAACGTGGCCGCCGCTACCCATATTTCCGGCTGTGTCCGGCATAGCTTTATGCGAAGCCTGGGAGATGAATGAAGCGATATCGCAAGTTTTTATCAATTTTTAAATTTAAAGCAGACAAAGGCCTACAACATAATTATGCTGTAGGCCTTTGTCTGCTTTATAAACCAACATGTAAAAGTAGTACAATATGCTGCACTATCGCTTTGCTTACTTATAAAAAAAATCTAGCGCCAGCAATTCTATACTTTTAAAATTTTAAAAAGAATGGAGCAGCCACACTTGCCTGCACACCCCTGAAGCTTGAATAAAAAACGTGTGAAAAAACTCACACTATACACCTTAACTGGTTTTAGTAATTTTTAATAAATTCTTGATTATGGTAAATTTTTTATTGTTATCATAATAAAAATCATAATCTAATCCATCATCATCATTATCAAAAAGCTCTATTCCTTTTTTTATTTTTATATCAAGCATCTCTAAATATAAGCTGATACTAGAATTTATATGGCAATCAAAATGTTTAAGCTGTTGCAATAAGCTATATAAATCATTGTACTGATCTAAAAAATTTTCATCGTCATACGCATTATAACCACCTTGTTCTATTTCAAGATCTTTAATCATAGTCCATAAAAGATTCTCAATTGATGCTTCTACATGTAACTGTGCTGATGATAAAGCAATCTTTTTATCTGTATGCAAAATATATTTATTTTTAGATTTATTTTGATGCATATATTTCTCATCAAAATCTTTTATTTTACACTCTAGAGCAACAATGCACGCTGTTTCTTTAAGAAATAATTCTTCAGCTTCTTGCTTTTCTTGCTCTGCAATTTTTGCAGCTTTTCTTCGTGCATTTTTTGCATCTTGTCGTAATTTTTCTTTAGCTTTTTTTGCTAATTTTTGAGCCTCTTGCTCTGCTTGTAATGCAAGTTGCTGATTTTTTTTACTATTTTTTTTACCGCTCACAACAGGAGTCTTAATACAATCTTGTATTTCATGAAGACCCATCCCGCACGATATGTTTTTGTTGCAAACTTCTTGCTGCTCTATAACATCATATTCTTGAATAAAAGTATCGGTTGATTGAGTAAAATCAGTTTCAGAAATATTTTCATCAGTAATTGAACTCATAGATTGCAAAGATACTGAAGACGGCTTACTCCCCAATGGTTCTAATTTTTTTTCAAGGCATCGCTGCGTCCAAGGTGTATTTTGTATATCTTCAGGTAGTTGTTGATAAAAATCACGAAACAAATGTTCATCTTTATTATTTTTTAAAATTTCAGATTGTTTATAACCCCAACAGGTCACAAACGATTGAAAAGCTTCATCTGAATATTCTACGATTTGTTCTTCAAGACTCAAAGTTTTTTCTTCGTGAAGGGTTGTATGCAAAGATCTACTATCTTGAAACTTACAATTATCTGATTGTAATGATGCGTTCATACAATAAGTCATCGTTATAAATACAAAAAAATATATGCATACGACAACGACTGATTTGTTTTTCATAATTTTGTTCTTCCTTTTATACAACTTATTAAATTTAATTTAAAAACAAGCAACTTTTGTATATATTTTTTAATACAAAACCTGCAGAATATCTTACAAAAATAACAAAAATAATACAAATCGTCAAAGAACATGATTTCAAAGTGAAATTATCACAAATATTTCATAAGGTAAGTACCGCAATACTATAGGTTTTTATGCAGTTTTCAATTTATTTTAAATAGCCAAGCATATTTTTATAGTCGCAATGTAAGACTTTATCATTATTAATATCATGCATATCAAGTAACTAATAAAATGACCCTGTTGACAATTATCCAAACCAAAATTATTATTTCAAATAGAAACTATTAATAAGCTGTACATACTAAAACAAGGATAAAAATGAAAAACAAATTCAAATCAGTAATAATAAGCTCACTATTATTTATTGGATTATCACCATCTGTTCATGCTGAAGTAGCATATAACAAAGTAACGCGTAAATTTTATTCAATTGGTGCTGATAAAAAAGTAGATCAAAATGAATATCACAATATTATCATATCATTATTTAAAATTATGAACTCAGATCAAACTGGAGATATAAATATTATACACAAAAAAATGCTACAGTTATTAAAGTCAAAAAAAACAGCTGCGAGCAAAAGAGTTCTTTTTGAACTAGAACATTATCAAGCAAACTTATTATCTTCAATAGCTTTGTTCTTAACAGAAGAAGAAGCTTTCGATTTATACCAACAAATTATAGAGTAATGACCCCGGACTGAAGTCCAGGGCTTTGAAAAATGAAAACGGTCATTCATCCCAGGGCTTAAAAGACCAAGGGTTTTCTGACCGGTGTAATAAATACCTATAATATAATAAAAATGGTTGGATATGAATGTCCAACCATTTTTATTATTGCAACTATAAATTCTTCTTAAAAAACTCTTGTAATCGATGTAGCATTTCATCTTTACCAAGAATTTCGATCATATCAAATATTCCTGGGCCATGACTACTACCGATTAACGCAATACGCATTGGTTGAGCAATCGCAGGAAATTTAAGATCATGGTCTTTTGCAAATGTTTTTACAATTTCTTGTAATTGAATTTTATCAATATGAGCATATTGCAACTCATCTGCAAGAATTCTTAATTTTTCTATGACTGCTGGTGTAATCCATTGAGCTGTACTTTCTGTATCATATACTTTTGGTGCATGATACAAGCTCAACACACCTTGTACAAGCTCGCGTAATGTTTGCGACCGGTCTTTATATAAAGTAATCGCAGCTTGCAGCTGAGACTGACTCCATGCAGATGTCTGACTTACTAAATTTATTTCTAAATTTTGATTAATCAGCGAACACAACTCTTGTGCTGACTTGGCTTTAATATACACGCTATTTAACCAAAGCAGTTTATTATAATCAAAAATAGCACCTGACGTACTAACATCTTGAATCTTAAAGTGTTTGATCATTTCGTCAGTCGTAAAAACTTCTTGATCACCATGCGACCAACCAAGGCGCACTAAATAATTACATAAAGCATCTGCTAGAAAACCTTTGTCTTTATAATCTTGTACACCGACAGCTGCATCTCGTTTGCTTAATTTTTGTCCATTAGAACCTAAAATTAATGATACGTGACCAAACTGAGGAACTGACCAACCAAAAGCTTTGTATAACAAAATTTGCTTACCGGTATTAACAATGTGATCTTCACCGCGAATAACATGAGAAATTCTCATGAAATGGTCATCAACAACAACTGCAAAATTATAGGTCATACCGCCATCAGAACGCGTAATAACAAAATCATCGATATGTTGCGTTGGCAAAGTAACTTTACCACGAATCAAATCGTCAAATGTTAAAATCTCATCATCAATTTCTACTTTAAAACGCACAACATACGAATGATTTTTGATCTCTTCTTTAGTTGGTTTTTTATTGCGACAAGTTTTATCATAAATATACGTTTCTTTATCTTCTTGCGCTGACTCACGTTTTTGCTGAAGCTCATCTACTGAACAAAAACAGTAGTAAGCTTTACCTTTTGCAAGTAACTCATCAACTGCTTTTTGATGTTCTGATTGTCGTGCATGTTGATAGACAAACGGCTCATCAGCTTTAATTCCTGCCCATTGCAAAGAAGAGACAATCGCATACTCATATTCTTGAGAAAATCGATCACGATCAGTATCTTCAATTCGTACTAAAAAAAGCCCGTCTTCATGACGAGCAAACAACCAATTAAATAATGCTGTTCGTAATCCACCGATATGTAAAAACCCAGTTGGGGAAGGTGCGAATCGAACTCGCACCTTATTTTTATTTTTTATATTCATCTAAAAGTTAGTTACTTACGTTCATATCAATATGTAATGATTTTAATTTTTCTTGTGCTTGAGCTACAAATGGCGATGGAACTAAAGCTTTATCTGCCTGAGTTATTGCTAATTTTTTCCATGATACAATTGCAGCAGACATGTCACCTTGTGATGCTTGATAAAGAGCAAGTGTATGCAAAGCATCTTGGTAATAGTAATTTTCGTTATTATCAGCCATGAGTTTTAAATCTTGTACTGCTGATGCAGCAACTGCTTCATCTTTACTATCAAGTGACATTTTAATTAGTTTAAGATTAAACATATCATAGTAAATAGATTTTTTTGGCAATTGAGCAAGCCCTTTTTTCATCAAAGTTATTGCTTGAGCAAGATCACCTTCTTTTTGCAATACAAGATCTGCTTGATAAAATACAAAGAATGGTGACAATGATGAACCTGTATGCTGCTTTGCAATTGCTTCAAGCAACAACTCAGTATCTTCAAATGGATTTTCTACCTGTTCTGATTCTGGTAATTCTTGTTGCTTTCTTGCAGCTTCAAGTGACTTTTCATATGATTTTGAAATTTCAACTAATCCAGCAAATGCCTGAACATTATTACTTTTTTGATACCACGTTACCAAAGCATACCCGCATGATACTAATGCAAATAAAATAACTGCAGCTATAAGCTCACGTACATATTTTATTTGAGTATATTGCATAAAAGATTGAGAGTAACCAGCTGACATATTTTTAACTGTATCGTTATTATGTTTCATATTCATGAATTTTACCCTATTTTTATTGCGGAAAATGATTATAAAATTTTACTCAAAAGTAGCAGAAATGACCAAAAACTCAAGATCTATTAAAAAATGTGTATATCTAAATTAGAAGCTGATTATGCTATCTTCTGTAAAACAAATTTTTAAAATATAAAAACCTTTGATATAGCTTTGATTATTAACGAAAACAATGATGTTCAAGTTTTTATATACAAGGTAAGGCAAAACTTTCCCCGCTTACTTAATTACAGCACGCCTCTATAAAACATGCTATACAAAAACCTACGATATCACTCCGCTCATCTCAAAAAACAGTTGTGGCGGCGGCCACTTTACGCTTTTTCATCTAAAAAAAGAGTGCATTAAGCCCATCGGCCTGCAGGTCCCCGGAATTTTTATAAAAATTGTAGGGCAAGACTCTATAATAAAAATTTATTTCAGACACCATGAAAATTTTTTAAAAAGAAAGAGCGATATTATAAAAATACCGCTCTTTCTTTAATTTATTGCTACTGCAAAATCTTCTTTGTTAAAAAACTCTTACGCGTTTTTTACTGAAGCTTCTGATACAGTTTTACCTTCACGCGCAGCTGTTGCACGAGCTTCTTTTGTTTGTAGTGCTTGACCACGTTTAACAGCTCTTTCAGCTTTAGTTACTAAGACTTTAACGCCTTTGTAAAAACCGCATGAAGCGCATGCTTGGTGTGTTCTTAAAGGTCCGTTACAGTTTAAACAATGTGTAATTGATTTAACATGTTCAACTTTATGGGTACAGCGCCAACCTTTGCGCGCTTTGGAGGTCTTCCGTTTTGGTACTGCCATGGAGGTAATTCCTATATAAAATAATTAATTTACGTTTGCTAAAGTTTTATTATCAAAAAAATTTTTGGATACTATTATGATATTAAATTATTCAACAAAAAGCAACTCAGATACGCTTCCATAAACCCATCATATCTTGAGTTATTTTTCCCTGTAAATTTAAATCAAATAGTTTTACCATTAAATCATCAAAAGAGATGTCTATCTTGCTGACAAGCGTCTCTGTTGAAGTTGCAATGAGCGTTATTTCTAAAATTGCTTTTTCATAAGGACACACATCAGATAATGGTAAAGATAACTGATTATCTTGCTGAAATTCTGTTACAGCTTGTACGCCAACAAGTTCAATAAGAATGTCATGAGCTGTGGTTACCAATTTTGCACCCTGCGCAATAAGATTATGGCAACCATCGTGCAAACCATGCTCAATAGAACCGGGTACTGCAAAGACCTCTCGTCCTTGTTCAACGGCAAAGTCTGCTGTAATCAGCGCGCCACTTTTTGCTGCTGCTTGCACAACAACCGTTCCTTGAGACAACCCTGCTATAATCCTATTACGCGCTGGAAAATTTGATGGAATCGGCTGCGTTTGTAAAGGAAAACAACTGACAATCATACCACCTGTTTGAATAATCTGATGAAACAACTGATGGTTCGATGCTGGATACCAATGCAACAGTCCAGAACCTAAAACTGCGATAGTTTTGCCTTGCAGCTTTACGACTTTATCGTGCACAAAACTATCAGTCCCTAAAGCCCCCCCACTGACAATAACCCATCCTGATTGAACAAGCGGAGGTACTAATTTATCAACCACAAGTCTTGCATATGCATCAGCCTTACGTGCACCAACAAAAGCGATTGCATTATTTTGATTAAAAAGATTACGACCTTGATAATATACAATAGCAGGTGGCTGTTCAATCGATGCAAGCAATGATGAATAATCGGATGAACCAAATGCGCACCATGAAATATGATGTTTTTCAATTAATGCTAATTCTTTATCAAGCAATGACCTATCTTTCAAACCAGCAACAATTTTTACCGCACGTTCAAAATATATTCCACATGCCTGAAAATCAGATGCGCTATAGGTATAAATTTGTGGTAAATTTTCACGAGCAATATGTTCAATAATTAATTTTATGGTCGCAGGACCAACGCCATTAATTAAACTGAGATGTAAAATTGTCTGATCTGATAGTTGGAAATTCATGATATTATTTTATTATTTTTCTACGCCAACAGATGTTAAGTAAGCAACTACTTCATGGAGATTATTTCTTTTAGCTCGCATTAAAACAGTTTCATCATGAATGTTTTTAATATTTGTATCTGCTCCAAGACTCAATAACAGATGAATAATTTTAATAGATTCTTTTTCTGATCGTTTTGGAAGAGAGTTTGTATTACAACTAACTGCAAAATGCAATAAAGTACTTTTATAATCAGGTGATTGCTTATTGATATCTTTTAAAGACTCTCTTGTTAAAATTTTATTAAAATCTTTCAAACTTCCATGACGCGCAACAATCATCAATGTTGAAATACCACGACGATCAACTAAATTACAATCTTGAGAATTAATATCATCTGAACATTCAGATTCTATATATTCCATAATATGAGATGTACTATGATCATAAAATATATCTCCTGCAAAAGCTTTCTTGTATGCTTCTTTTAAAGCAAGGCAATCATTTTCTTGAGCAATCATCAAAAAATTAGATAGTAACAAACTCGTTAATAAAATTTTATTCGCCATGATTTTTTCTTTCTATATAAATATTATTATGTAAACGCCAATATAATTTTAAAATACTCTCTTTAAAGATGAATATCGTACATCCAAAAATCAATTTTTTATGTAATGTAGTTAACGATAAAAGATGCACCCAAAACAGGCTAATGATACTACGGTGCTAAAAACACAACAATTTAAACAATTTCTTGTATTTTCATTACAATATTCTTGTTCAGAAACTGCCGGTATAGTAATTATTCTATTTCGATTGGGAGTAAATCGCTCTTCATAGATAACCCTTACATGACGGGAAGAGTTGACTGCATAGAGAACGGGTATAAATGATTCAACTGCATCTGCATGTATAAAATTTTGTGATGATTGAGGAGCAATAGATTCATAACTAACATGCTCTACCTGTCCGATTGGAAAATTCTCACTTGCTTGTACCGCCGCTATAACAATATTTTGATCTTCAACATCATTATAATGAACAGTATTATTTAATGTTTGATGTAAGTATCTTCCACCACAACGAAGTAAACTGAACTGAAAAAATTCTGTTGATGTCATGCTTTGGGGAATATATTGATGCATAGATTGTACTACGTTGCCATGTAAAAAAACAATACAGTACAAAAATATTAAAACAACGCGCATAGAATATGAAAATCTTTTTAAAATTGTTTTCGGATTGAAATAATTATACCACATACCAATGATTAGACAAGAATTGGTAATGAAAAGGGTAGATTGCACTCCAGCACAATCTACCCTTTTCATTATTTTTTGATTAACAAATATTCTTGCATGCCTTGTCAATAGCAAGCTTTCAACAAACTAGGTTCTGTTGAGTTTTGTAGTTAAGCTTTAAATTACTTACCATAAGCCTACGCTTGCGCTTTTGCGACCGTGGTGGCGGCAGCCACTATCCGCTTTTTTATAAAATTTTAGCGATTCACCCCCGCCGGGGTCTCGTTTTCCGGAGTTTTTGTAAAAAACGTAGGATGTTTTTGTTATTGTTTTTTATTTATTTTAAAAAATCAACGGAACCTAACTCTGATTAATTTTTTCTTTAACATTTTTAAATGCATATTTAGCATCTTGAGCCAACGATTTAAAAAGCTTTGATGGATTAGGCGTTTTTACTTTGAAAGCTTTTCCTAAATCAACATCCGCCATAAAAGTTGACGTTTGATATATGACATTCGTTGCTCTTGCCGCTTGACTTTTGATGCTTTCAAATGTTGTTGGGGCATAAACTTCTTGTGTCACCTGATTTTTATATATTTTATAGTCTTCATTATGTAACAAAGATTCCATAACATCAGGATCTTTAACAAATTGCAATGTTATATCATCAAAAATAGAACCAAAATCTTTTTGCTCAACAGCGTCTGAAGATTTTTTAGCTCTTTCAAGCTTAGCTGCAACGTCCTTAACATTCTGATCAATAAAAATCTTAGAATTTTTAGCTCCTTGTAATTCATTGCTTATTTGGCTACGCTTGACAGGATCTTTTTCATTATCATACGCTTCTTGCAATGTCGTTATTTTATTATTAGTATCAATTGCAATTTGGCGAGCTTCATCTAAATTATTTTTTGCAATACTCACTTTTGTTGTTTTATCACTATATTTGATAACCGTATTTTCCATTCTTTTCATAACATCTGCAGGATCTTCTAGAGAAATTTCTTGTCGTAGAATATCTAAATTTTTTTCTGCTTGCTGATATGCATCTTGAACACTTAGATCAGTTTGCGCCATCAGCTCAAGATTATCTCGCGTTGCGATTGCTTTATTATATGCATCTTGTTGTTTTTTATATGCTTCAGCTTGTTTTTCAAGATTCTCAGGTCTTTTAAATTCTGCTAACTCTTGCTGAGCTTTTTGTAACAAAATCTGACGAGATGCTGTTAATTCATTTTTATAAGCGTCTATATCTAAGGTAGTTGACTCAATAACTCCATTTTCATCTTGTAAAGGCTGACCATGTGCATCAAATTCTAATATTTGTATAGTCTTTACTTTAACACTCCCATCTTCTACCTTTTCTTTTACTTTTCCACTAACCATGTAATGTGAACCATCTTCTCGACGCCCCATCGTCATGACTTTTTGACCTTGAGGTAACGATTCCTGCATAACCTGAGCGATTGAGTCATCTGGTTTTTGCATCGTGCTTTTTGTACTTTGAGTAGATTTGGTTGATCCATCTGGAAATAAAGGTTCAGATACAGCTTGAACTGTTACATCTTGCGCAAAACTCGTTAAATCTACTCCTTCATCATAACCATGCGTATCAACATTGCTATTAAAATCAATCGCCGTAGCTTGTTTACTTGGCAAAGTCTGTTGTCCTTGATCATTTTTATTGTGATTATCTGCTGTATGTTGATTTTCTACAGCTCGCTCGCTTTCAATTGCTTTTTCAGCTTGTGAATGCTCTGTTCTGTGTGACTGTTGAATTGGCGCATTACCATCAGCTGCCTTACCTTCAGACTCGGTAAAACTTACAGGTACGATTGGTATGCAATGAGATAGGCACAGCAGGCACAAAGCTAAACTGTTCATTAATTTTGTATATACATTCATAACGATCCTTTTTTATTTTTATAATAAAAAGAATCATACGCAAGACCTTACTCTATAAGCAATGTTTTACAAATAAAAGCAGGCAGTATATTTTGTATACTGCCTGCTTTTCATATATCTTGTATAAAACTGATGAATACCTAGATTCTATTCTTCAGTGTCTTCTTGCTCATCATCAAAATCACCAACAAGATTATCTAATTCTGTTTCATCTTGGATTTCATCCATATCAACATCAGAATCTTCATCATCATTATCAGTAACTGGACAAGTTTTTGCCATCATTGCAATGGTTGCAGCCTGCTGCTCTTTTGCCAATGCTAATTTTGCAAGAAGCTCTTCTTCTGTATCAAAATCCTGGAACGCTACAATTGATGATAACTCTTGTTTTTCATCGAGACGAATTAAGCGAACGCCTTGCGCTTGACGCCCCATGGTACGAACTTCTGTTGGAGAAATTCTAATAATTTTACCATCTTTATCGATTAATAAAATTTGAGTTTCTTCGTTCACACGAACAATCCCAACCACATCACCATTACGTTTACCTGTTGGAATCGTTCTTACCCCAACACCACCACGATGCGCGATACGGAAATCTTGAACACGAGTACGTTTACCAAATCCACGACTTGTTGCAAACAACAAATCTTGATCTTCGGCAACAACTTCCATCCCAACAACTTCGTCAGCTTCTTTAAGACGAATACCACGTACACCAGCTGCTTGTCTACCCATACAACGAACTTCTTCTTCTTTAAATCTAATTCCTTGACCAGATTTTGTTGCAATAACAATGGTATCTTGACCAGTACTAATTGAACAGAATACTAACTCATCGCCTTCACGCAATGCAGTTGCACGAATACCTGTACAACGAATTTTTACAAACGAAGCACCTTTTGTACGCTTAATTACACCATTACGCGTTAACATCACAATAAATTTATCATGTAAATCAAATGAGTTGAGCAATTTCACCACAAACTCACCTTCAATTAAAGGAAGTAAGTTTACAATTGCGCGACCTTTTGCAATACGAGATCCTTCAGGTATTTCGTACGCTTTCATACAATATACACGACCAAAGTTAGTAAAGAACAGTAAGTCCCCATGTGTTGTTGTTACGAAAATATCTTGTACGATATCATCAGAATCACCCAGTGAAGCCATACCCATTTTACCTTTACCACCACGATGTTGTAATTCATAGGTGTGCAGCAATACACGTTTAATGTAACCTTTTTTGGTTAAGGTAACGACAATGTCTTCTTCTGGAATTAAGTCTAAATCAGATAATGCATCAATTGGACCTTCAATACGAGTCCGACGAGCATCGCCATACGATTCTTTAATTTCTTCTAGTTCACGTTTAATTTCTTTATCTAAAACTAAAGGATCATGTAAAATCAATTGCAATGCTGCAATCGCATTTTTTAATTCTTTAATATCTTCACGAATTCTATCTTGCTCAAGACCAGTCAACCTTTGTAGACGCATTTCTAAAATAGCTTTTGACTGTTCTGCAGATAATAAGAATTTTGTATTTAAAGCATCCATTGCAACTTGTGCAGATGGAGATGATTTAATAATTGCAATGACTTCATCAATGTTATCAAGTGCAATGATAATCCCTGCTAAAATATGTTCACGAGCAAGCGCTTTTTTTAAATCATATTCAGTACGTTTATAAATAACTTGACGACGGTGTGTTAAAAACTCTTGTAGTTGTCGTTTAAGTGTGAAAACAATTGGCTTGTTATCAAGCAACGCAAGCATTAAAAACGAAACTGATGTTTGTAATTGTGTATATTTATACAGTTGATTTAACGTAACGCTTGGAATTTCTCCTCGTTTCAGTTCAATAACAAGACGCATACCACGTTTGTCTGACTCATCACGAATGTTAGAAATGCCTTCGATCATCTTGTTTTTCACAAGATCAGCTATTTTAATAATTAATTCAGATTTATTAACCTGATACGGAAGCTCAGTAATAACTAAACTGGTTCCTTTTTTAGTTTCTTCTTCAGCTACAACAGCGCGTAAAATTAAATTACCACGGCCTGTTTCATACGCACGAATAATTCCAGCACGACCACAAATAATTCCTCCTGTAGGAAAATCTGGCGCTAAAATAATATCGAACAGTTCACGATCTGGTAAATTTGGATTTGCTAATAATGAAAGGCAACCTTGCACAACTTCAGTTAAATTATGAGGTGGAATCGATGTTGCCATCCCCACCGCAATACCAGATGTACCGTTAATTAACAGTTGTGGAAAACGAGCAGGTAATAAAGTTGGCTCAACGTTTGATTCGTCAAATGTTGGAACAAAGTCAACAGTTTCTTTGCCAAGATCTGCAAGCATTTCTTGTGTGATTTTTTGCATACGAACTTCGGTATAACGCATAGCCGCTGCGTTATCACCGTCAACAGAACCCCAGTTACCTTGTCCATCAAGTAATGGATAACGTTTAGCAAATTCTTGTACAAGACCTACCATGGTTCCGTACACAGCTTGATCGCCGTGTGGATGGAATTTACCAAGTACTTCCCCAACAACCCTTACAGATTTATGGTACGGTTTACTATGAATAAATCCAAGTGTATGCATCGTATATAAAATTCTTCGATGAACTGGTTTTAAGCCATCACGAACATCAGGAATAGCACGACTGACAACAACCGACATTGCATAATCAAGAAACGACGACCTTAATTCTTCTTCAATCAAAATAGGATTAACGCCTTTTTTGAGAATTATTTCAGGATTCTTTGGCGAATTCATAGATTGTTTTTCCTTTAGTTAGACAGCTCTTATTCACAGTTTTATACATAATAAAGTATACAATGCAACAGCTAAAAGCTCAAGAAATAGTTGCTACACAAGTATAACACAATGCCTTTATTTTCAGCGCAACACGTCGGTTTTCACCTTAATTTTTTTTAATTATTTTATCGACATGATCAAGTTGCACCATGCATTATATTTGTTTTTTACCGCCTGAAAAATATGCCAAGACCATGTACTTGCATAACGACAAAATTTGCATAAAAAACAGGAAATAAATCTGTAATTTAATACACGACATATACAAAAAGAGCCTATCACATTTTTTATATGATAGGCTCTGGTACATAATACTCATGTATATCAATGCATTTTTGCATTACAAACCTCTTATCAGAGGTTTTATTTGCTAGCTTTTTTGCTTATCGCTTTGATTTTTAAAGCTTTTTTAGCTTTTAAGAAAGCTGGATTAGCATTTTTCTTAATATCTACTAATTTGTCTTGTACATCTTTTAATGCGCCTTGAGCAGATTTTAATTCTTCAACTGCATCTGCAACTTTAATTTTATCTGCAATTTTAGCTGCTTCTTTTTCCAAAATAAGTTGAGCTCTGCTTAAATGATGATCAAATGCTAATGCTGCATCTTTTATATGATCTGGAACATTTGATGCATGAACAGTCATCATTGATCCTGAAAGTATCATAGATAATGCTAACAATTGTAGCTTTTTCATTTTCACTTCTCCTTAATTATTTTATAACGTACATTACTTATTTTACTCATGCGTAATTATAGTGATTATAAAAAATTTAATTCAATAGTTTTTAATGAGCAGCTGAGATATGACTTACATACTTAATTTTTATTATACTTAGGCTGTGCAAACCAAATTTACATGTGCACAAAAACCTACGATATCGCTTCGCTCATCTCCGGAAACAGTGGTGGCGGCGGCCACGTTACGCTTTTTTTATGAAGAACTACGTCAATCTATGCAAAAAACGAAGCAAACTTTGAGAAATTAAACCTGGCTAAGATTTAAGAAGAGTGCATCAGGCCACTGGCCTGCCGATTCCCGGAGTTTTTGTAAAAAAACAGTGAACAAAAAATTTTCACGCCTTTTTTAATGTTTTATAATCGATCAAGCATTGCAATAATATCTTTTGTATTTTTGCAACATCAGCAGAAATATTAATATCACAAGGCTGTTCATTAATTTTGTTAATTTTACATACATGTTCAAAATAACTTTGCATGAGATTTTCTAAAGGAGCATCATGCAAGCGATCAAATTTTAAAGTATCATGAGCTAAATGCTTTGCAAATTTATCATGATCGACACTATAAATAGATAATTTTTTTACGACTTTAGACAATGAGCGTTCAATGTCTTCTTGAGTTATAACATCTTCATACGAAAGCCAATATTGCAATTCATCGTGTAAAATATTTTTTATCTCGTTGAGATCTTGCTCATGTAAGTAACCTATATCACTGATCATAGGCAAAGGCTTTTCAAATAAAGGAAACGGCCCTTGTTTATCTTGCAAAGATTGAATCTGTTTAATTATCATAAATTCTTGAAGTTTAGCTCGACAAGATTCTTCATCTTTATACATCGAAATTACTTTTTCACTTAAATCATTAATTTTTTTTATAAATTCTCGTTGCAAACGATCTGGAACACCAACAGCCTGAGATCGAATTTTCAACTCTTGGATCTTACATTGTATTTGCGTTCTTTCTTGACGTAACCTATCAAACCTGTCTTTTGGATTTGATGATAAAATTTTAGATCGCAGATCAAGAATTTCCTTTTCTTTTGCAAACAAAAGTGATGTTAATTTATTATTGTCAGCAACATACATATATAAATTCTTATTTTGACGCTGTAACTGATCTCTCATATTTTTAATATTTTTTACAACACTTGGCCATAATGATACTGTATCTACAAATGGCAGTGAGAGTAATTTCATAAATAAAATCATAAAATCTGCAATACACTCTTCGTCAATGATATTATCGCACTCATCAAACAGATCAATATGAGTAAAATCATAACGAAGCATTGCTATTTTTAAATTATTTTCATGTATAGATCCTGAACTTTTTAAACGAGCTTCATAATTCATTCGTTCCAATGCAGCTGCCTGAGCACAAGCTTGGGCTGTAGATTGAGCAAGCAATCTATCTTCTTCTAACTGCGCGTTCTTTTTTTTGATTTCAGCTTCTTTTTTTGCAGCTTTTTTTAATTGAATCTTTGCTCGCTCTCTCGCTTTCTTTTCTAAATTCTGTTCATTTTTCAATTCAGAAACAGCTGTTGTTACGACATCATTTACAACTTGATTTGTCATCTTTGCAAGCTTTTTTTCGTAAGCCTTACGCGCTGCTTGCTTATCTACAACTTGTAAGCGTTCAACTTCTTGCTGCTTATTAGATGTTAATTGTTCATTGACAAGCTCATGCACCATTTCTTGAATTGTAGTATCAATAACAAGATTTGTAGCAAGAGCAGTCTGTTGATGCAATTGCGACGTATGTAAAAAAATTTTTTTTGCTACTTCAAGATTATTTTTAAGAGATTCTGTTCTATGCTTATTGCGTAATCGAGCTATGATCGCATGCCAATTTTTATCTACAACTTTTTCACGTTCTTTTTTCTTTTCAAATAAAAAATTTCGTTCATATTGCAATTCATGATAACGCTGCGCAGCTCTTTGTAATTGAGAATAATTATCGTAATGATTTTGATTCATCAACGAAATTGCATCACGCTGAGCAATACTACCTGCTAGATAATGCACCCCGCCAGAAACCAACGAATCTAACAATAATTTTTCGTAATAGGTAACTGAATCTTGCCATACCTTGCAATAAGGAGTTCGAGCTGACGCACCTCGAGCACGAATTAATTCAAATGCGACTCTTTTTATTTCTATAGGAAGCTGAGATTTTTCTTTGTAACATTCAATTTCGGGCTTATCAATGCAGTTTTGTATAATTTGACCACGAGCATTTAATGCATCTTGACAAATTGCTTGAGATTGATGAGACAACGACAATAAATCATCTTGTAACGCGTAATAATAGTTATAGTAACTATCAACACCATTATAAAGATCTTGTAATTCTTTATTTATTTGCTGTAAACCTTGAGTCTTTTTTTCATTTTCTACGTTATAGACTTGCAATCTATTCTCATTTATTTCAGCAGACTGACCTATGCATGACATGAGCATCAATACACAAGCCGTAATTCTTTTTTTCATAACAACCTTTAATTTTTAACTTACTATAGCTCAAGTTTACTTCAGATAGAATCGAATATCAATTAAGGTTAAAGCTTATAAACAAAAGTTAAAAAGGATGTACATGTCTCATTATCAATTGTAAATACACCTACATAATTGCAATCAGCTCTTGCCTAAGAGAAATGTTTTTGTATACTTTACTTATGAGGTGGCGCAAACAATTAATAAAAAAGAAAGAGACCATTATGAAAAAAATAGCATTATTTGCATTATTACTAATTACAGCACATCTTGCACAAGCAGCAAAAAGTGAATTCGTTCCTTATTACATGAAAAATGTAAATTCAGCAAACAGCAATGTTATAAAAACAAACCAAGCTAATTGTGGTGATGATAGCTGTGGTGATTGTAGCAACAGTAATGTTAATGCTCTAACAACAGTACAATACATTTCATTACAAGTTAAAGCTGATAACTATGCAAAACAAAATAGTTGTGGCGGTTGTGGTAATGACAATTGTGGCGATGATAGCATTGATTTGCCAATTAAATAGTAATTTTTATAAAAAAGCGGCTATGAAGTAATTTTCATAGCCGCTTTTTTGTCTTTCATACTAATACATGTTCATATACATTCATGCATTCATAAAATAAATAGCATTTTTTCCTTCTCAAGATAAACTCATATCGACGACACTTATATGTTTTTATCTTGTTTTTAAAGGAAAAAATAGTATGGAAAAACTGGTACAAAAAGCTTGTGAAATGCGTCAATTTGCACATGCACCACACTCTCATTTTCAAGTTGGAGCAGCTCTTTTAACGCAAGATGGAACTATTATTGGTGGTTGCAATATTGAATCTGATTCATACGGCTTAACAATTTGCGCAGAAAGAAATGCTATTTTTACAGCCTATGCACAAGGACATCGCAAATTTCAAGCGCTTTCAATTGCAATGAACAGCAACTCAACTCCTTGTGGCGCTTGCCGCCAAATTATTGTTGAACTATGCGGTAACATTCCCGTTTATATTGCTGATCTGACCGGCAGTATTGTAACATTTCAATCATATGACCTTTTGCCACACCATTTTACACTGACAACATAGTAATTATACAAAATATTGCATGGTATACTCTATAGATAACAATGCAGCCAATTATAAAAAGGTAATTATGAAGCATCAATCACTCAAAAAATCTCTTTTGATTTTATTATGTGCGCTTATTACTCAATCAAGAGTGCAAAGCTCTGATAGACACTCAGCTACACAAACAGTCATCATGACGGCTATTGTTGGTGCTACTGCCTATACAGCCTATAGCTATGTACATGCACCCGTAACTCCAACAATCAAAATCAAAAATGTTGCTCAAGAAAAATTAAACTTTCCATCAGATTTTGCCTGGGGAGTTTCAACATCAAGCACTCAGTGCGAACAAACAAATCATAATAACTGTTGGTCTCGTTCCTATCTTGACACCATAGAAAGCAAAAAAAATACGATAGCTCCAAACCATGCATGTAATAGCTGGACTCATTGGAAAGATGATATTGACAAAGCAATTCATCTTGGATGCACGAGCTACAGAATTTCTTTTGAATGGAGCCGCATACAACCAACTGAAGGAACTCTTGATCAAGACGCAATTAATCACTACGTTGAGATTGCCAAATATTGCCAAAAAAATAATATCCAACTTATGTGTTGTTTACACCATTATTCAGATCCTATTTGGTTTATGCATAAAGGTGGATTTGCAAAAGCAGAAAACATTACACTCTTTACTGACTACTGCCAAAAAATGTATGAAGCATTACAAGCTTATGTTCATCAATGGATTGTTATCAGTCAACCAGTTGCGTATGCTTTAAAAGGTTATAAAGTTGGCATGCAACCACCATTTTTAAAAGATTCAGGGTTAGAAACTACCGTTATGCTCAATATGTTCAATGCTCACATAGCAGTCTATGACATACTACACAATGCATTTAAAAATAACTCTATTGGCAAAAAGCCAGAAGTTGGACTCTGCCACCAAATCGTTCAGATGAAAGCTGCAAGCTCTTTTAATCCCTTAGAACAGCTTGTTGCAACGTTTGCAGATAGATTGTCAAACCAAACGTTACTCAGAACTTTTACTGACGGCCATTTTCAATCATTAATGCCAATGGTTGATATTGCATACTTGCCAGATGCGCCAGATAAATTTGATTTTTTCGCTCTCAGCTACTATTCACCCCTTGCATTTACCGGTATTACTCCAAACGGTCCTGCTTGCGATGAGCAATGTGCATCTCGTGATGCATTCAGAATTATTGACAAAGAAGGAATGTATGACGCAATTGTACAAGCATCAAAACTTGGTAAGCCAATCTATATCGTAGAAAATGGTATTAACCCAAAAAATGAAGAGCAACGCGAACTCTTGCTTAACTCATATCTATCTGCAATATCACAAGCAATTGCTGATGGGTACAATGTTCGTGGGTACATGCATTGGACGCTCATGAACAACTATGAGTGGTGTTATATTGACGAACAAGGAAATATTAATCAAAATAACCCTGATTTTGGATTATATCACAACAGAATTATCAATGATACGACAGGGCAACTGCACGCAGATCATGCAAATCACGATGCAATGTTAAAGCAAAGTGGCAAATATTATAAAAATATTATAGCAATGCAAAAATAGGAATTTAAAAACATGACACAACGTTCACTAAGAATGTTTATTATCTTTATCATGATAAGCAGTGCTGCATGTGCTCACCAACCAATAACTTTATTTTGTCATGGAATTGTCGATACCAGTAAACAAGCTGATCGATATACCAATGGTTTACAAGAACCAAAAAAATCTTTTGATTTTCCGGATGCAGCTATTCCAGAGGGATATAATCTTAATAATTTAATATTCACGGCGTGTAATTTTTTTGGTAAACCGGTTAATAGAAATGCAATGTATATGGGGCATGACCAAGATATTGTTACCTTAGAACAACAGATAAAACCTGATATAAACTACATTCTTTACGGTGTTTCTCGTGGAGGCTTTGCTGCAATTACCTATCTTGCAGAAAAAAATCCTGAAAATATTCAGGCTTTAATTATCGATTCAGCACCAGCAAATATCATCAGTGCTGTCGATGAATTTCAACATGCGATTGGATATAAATTTGCAGAAGATAAAAAAACTCAAGAATATGTTTTTAACTATCTCTTTCCTGCATATGTTATAAACAGCAAACCCTCGGTTGAAAATATTGCAAATATTACTAACAAAAATCTTCCAGTTTTTATTGTTCATGCAAAAACTGACACCCGTGTCCATATCAGGTCAGCGTGGCAATTGTATGTTGCATTTTTACAAGCTGGTTTTACCAGTGTGTACTTAATAGAGCTTGATCAAGGTAAGCATGCATATTATATGCAAGGACCTGATTCAGAAAAATACCTCCAGGCGCTTCATAGCTTTTATAAAAAGCACAACTTCAACTATGACTCTACCTTTGCAACAATTGATAATTTAGAAATTTTTCAGCCTGATATTGATGATATTTTAAAAAAAATAACTGCAGATAAACATGACATGCAAAAAAATTATGAACAGCAAAAAAGCTATAACGGTATCATACTTAGTTGTTTGACCATCGTTACTGCAGCAATCTTAATTGCTCAACGCAACCTATAATAGACACATATATACCAAATTGTTATTAAAAAAGCACGGTGCATACCGTGCTTTTTTAACTTTTCTATAAACTACATATTTTTATCTAAATAAAGCTTTTGTTTTAGAGGTTTTTGCAAAATCTTGTGCAATATGACCTTCTTGATCTTTTATAGTAGGATCTGCCCCTCCTGCTAACAATACTTTTGCTATTTTCCAATCATCGTTTTTAATAGCTTTATGCAAAAGAGTTTGTCCTTTTTTATTTTGAACATTTGGATTTGCTTGTGCATCGAGTAAAATTTTAATATTTTTTAAATTTCTAGATTTAATAGCACGATGTAATGGAGTAAATCCATACTGATCTGGCAAATTAACATCCGCTTCAAAATCAATTAGATTCTGTAGGATATCTTCGTTTTGATTTTCAATCGCTCTATGAATTGGCGATGCTCCATTTTTTTTATCTTGTATGTCTGGGTTAGCTCCTGCTTGCAATAAAAGATATGCAATATCTACATAATTTTTTTTAACAGCTTTATACAATGGTGTTAGATGAGAACGCGTTGTTAGATTAACATCTATATTTTCATTTGATAGCAATGCAATAACCATTGGTAAATTCATTTTTTTAACAGCTTTATACAAAGGAGTATACCCTTTATAATTTTGCATATTAATGTCAGCTCCAGCTTTAAGCAAAGCTAATGCTATATCAAAAGACCCATCTTCAACTGCAATGTACAATGCTGTTTCCTGTTTTTCTTTCGTTTGAATATTTAATGCAATATCTTTTTTTTCAAGCAAAATCTTGACTATCTCTAAATCTTGATTTTCGACTGCAGCAAGCAAAGCATTATGCCCATTACCATTTATGACATTAACATCAGCACCTTTTGTAATAAGCTCTTCAAATATTTTTAATAAGCCCTCATTAATTGCTAATAACAAAGGAGTGTCAATATCATCACTAAGTTCTGATGTATTTATATCAATATCAGGATGACTTAATAATAACCTAACCATCTCTAAATTTTCATTTTCAACTGCAGCATACAAAGGTGTCTTTCTTTCATTGTCCCAAATATTAGGATCAGCGTGGTGATGTATAAGCTCTTGAACAATGTCTACATAATTTTTTTCAACAGCAATTTTTAATGGCGTTAAACCGTCATTATTTTCTAAATCTACTGATGCATTATGATTAATTAATAACTTTACAACATCTAATTGGCCTTTTTCTGCAGCCATATACAATGGAGTATTGCTATCATCATCTGTTACATTGGCATCTGCACCTCTTTCAAGTAATGCTTGAATAAGTGATTTTTGATTTGTTGCAATAGCTCGTTGTAACGCATTGCGACCATCTTGGCCTACCTGATCTATCTTAGGAATAGTAATTTCTTGTGCTGTATAGGCAACAAATGTTGCCAAATGCAATACCAAAGTAAAAAATTTTATTGTTTTTATATAATTCATATAATTCTTTTTTTAATAATTTTTATAACATTTCATAATATCATTGTAGTAAAAAACTCAATATGAAATCAATATATAAAAATTAAACACAACACATACAACGTTTTTTTATCACCATTCACTCATAAAAACAAAATAATGAGCAGATCACGAAACTTATTGAAAAATATAGATTGACCCAAAGTATCAAGTTACTGTAATGCTTGTCCAGATGGATATATTTATTTGTATAGAACAGCAGTAACACAGAGTTAAAAACAAGTAAGACATTCATCTATCAAGAACTAATTTCGTAATAAATCAACAATATACATTCCAACAGAGATGCGTTAGACTTTTATCCTTATATTATAAAATAAAAGTCTAACAAACTCTTGATTGGATTGATTATGCTACAAAAAACGTCATTGCCCTTTAAACTATTGCTCATCCTTCTTTTTGTTGGCTTATTTGGCAACTTATTAAATGAAACTACCATTAACTTTTTTTATAGCATCAGTGTCATATTTAAAGAATGTTTAAGTTTTTTGCTTCCATTTATTGTATTCTCATTTATTACAACCGGTATTTTATCATTTAAAAAAAATGCCCCGCTTGTTCTTGGAATATTACTCAGCTGTGTTTTAGTTTCAAATGCTGTTGTAGCATTTTTCTCATACTTTGCGGGAATAACATTATTGCCGCTTCTTACCGTAAAAATTGATGCAACGCAGATGATTACAACAGAAAGCATGCAACCTATTTTTGCTATAACCCTTCCAAAATTATTATCATCTTTTCAAGCTATGCTTGCAGCTATTATTTGTGGAATGGGCCTTTCATTTTATCCTGTTCCAAACATTGAATCTGGAATTAAAAACCTCAAATCAATTATAGAGCTCATCATCAACTCACTTTTTATTCCAATTTTGCCATTGTATGTTTTAGGATTTTTGCTCGAAATTAACCACCAAGGTGTTTTTATGCAACTGTTTCAAACGTATGGAAAAACTTTTGCGCTGATTATTCTTTTACAATTCATCGTAATCTTTTGCATCTATCTGATTGCAGCTCAATTCAATCTAAAAAAAGCAGTGCATTATATTCAAGTTGCAATGCCTTCCTACTTAACAGCTTTTGGCACTATGTCCAGTACCGCAACAATTCCAGTTACGGTACAATGCGCAGAAAAAAATACTGGCAATTCAGCTTTATCTGCAATGGCAACACCAATTCTTGCAAACATTCACTTGCTTGGGGATGCAATTAGCACGCCGATGCTTGCACTGGTAACATTGTTTGTTTTTACTGGTGTTATGCCAGACGCTACAACATATTCAGTTTTTGTTTTGTTTTTCTGTGTCAACATGCTTGCCGCAGCAGGTGTTCCTGGCGGTGGCATTTTTGTTATGCATCCAATTCTTATCAGTATTCTTGGATTTAACGATGTGATGATTAGCATTATTACCACTCTGTATATTTTACAAGATGGACTTGGAACTGCAGGTAACGTCATGGGTGATGGCGCATTAATGATTATTATTAATAAAATTCTTAAACGCTTAAAGATCAGTTAACTATCATGCTATTTATTAGCAAACGATTTATTCGATATTTTGATTGGGTAAGCTTTTTACTTGTGCTTGCAATTTCAATCATGGGAATATTATTTGTATACAGCGCAACGTATCGACATTGCGCTGATATTTCTATCTTTTTTAAAAAACAATTTTTTGGACTGATCACTGGAATTCTCATCTATTTTTTCTGCAGTCTTCTTGACTATCGCACGGTCTGCAGAGTTGGATTTTTTCTCTACTATTTTTCCATTGGCATCCTGATTTTAACCATGATCAAAGGATCCATTGGCATGGGTGCTCAACGATGGATCGACGTCGGGCTGTTCAAATTCCAACCATCAGAACTGAGTAAGTTATTCTTTCCTATGTTTATAACCTACTATTTTTTAAACGATGACAAAATAACACAACCTCCACAAAAAGCTTTTATCATCCCATTTTTAATTATGCTCGTCAGTGCTGTTTTAATTTTAAAACAACCAGACCTTGGAACATGTTTAATCATTCTATTTTCTGGCTTAGTCATGTTCTGGTTTATTGGGTTATCACGAAAATTCTTTATAACGGTTGGTATTGTCATGGTCATATCAACACCAATATTATGGGAATGCTTAAAACCGTATCAAAAAAAACGAGTATTAGTTTTTCTAGGTTATGGTCAAATGCAAAAAGAACGTTATCAAATTGAACAATCTAAAATTGCAGTCGGATCTGGTGGCTTTTTAGGCAAAGGTTATTTGCAAGGAACCCAAAACAAATTGTCATTTTTACCTGAAAGTCGTACAGATTTTATTTTTTCGGTCATCTGTGAAGAAATTGGTCTTGCCGGAGCACTGTTTTTAATTTTATTATACTTAGCGCTCTTCTTGAGACTTTTTCTCATGATAAACAGTATATCCACCTTCTATCCGCAACTTCTCTGCCTTGGGCTGATCATGCATATCATATTTTCTACTATTATTAATATGGGAATGGTGCTTGATCTTTTGCCCGTCGTTGGAATTCCTTTGCCCTTTGTCAGCTATGGCATTACTCATTTATGGATTGGATTTGCAAGCTTAGGATGCATTAATAGCATTACCTCACAACGATATGTACATGATCTATAAAATCATTCTATACTTAGCTGGTCATATTGATATATGTTTTATACCGAAAGCAACTCTATGAAAAAAATTGTTAATGACATATCAAAGGTAGATCCTCAAGAGTACATTGTCACCTTACAAGATATTAAACATCATATTCAACAATCACAAATTGAAGCATTTACAGCAATAAATGTTGCATTAAATATGCGAAATTGGATGCTTGGTAAAATCATAACAGAAAAACAGCGTCAATATGCATGGGGTTCAAATTTTATAGATTTATTAGCAAAAGATCTTCAAAATATGTTTCCAGGTAATCAAGGATTTTCTAAAACAAATCTTTTTAGAATGAAAGCATTTTATGCAATGTACAATAGTTCCACAGCTGTGGAACTATTAGAAAAATCACCGATACTCACCATCCCATGGGGACATAATGCTATTATTTTAATAAAAATAAAAAATGAGAATGAAGCTTTATGGTATGCTCAACAATCAAAAGAGCATGGATGGAGTCGTAGCGCACTTGAGGACCACATCAAAAAAGATCTTTATAATCGCCAAGGCAAAGCTATAAATAACTTCAATCAAACACTTACACAATCTCATGCTCTTATAACACAACAAGCTTTTAAAGATCCGTATATTTTTGATTTTTTAACACTTGAAGATAATCATATTGAACAAGATCTTGAACGTGGCTTAATTGGCCACGTAGAAAAACTTTTACTTGAACTTGGTAAAGGGTTTGCTTTAGTTGCACGACAATACCATTTAGAAGTCGATGGCGATGATTATTATATCGACCTTCTTTTTTATCATACAAAATTAAAATGCTACATCGTTGTCGAGCTGAAAGCGCGAGCTTTTAATCCACGTGATGTTGGACAACTTAATTTTTATCTTTCTGCTGTCGATGCTTTAGTCCGCGATAAAGATGATAATCCAACCATTGGTCTGCTGCTATGCAAATCAAAAAAGAATTTCACGGCTGAATATGCACTTTCCGGTATTAATAAACCTATTGGCGTTGCAGAATATGCAACAGAAATTATGAAAAAACTTGAACAAGAATTTGAAAACAAACTTCCTACTATTGCCCAGATAGAAGCTGAATTAGAAAAAATAGAAGCTTTAGATATATTAAAAAATAAAAATTGAGCACACACATGGATAATAAATTTCCTCACAACTCGACAACCCCAATTAATTTGGTCATGCAAGATTCAAGCGATGAAAAACAGTATGAATTTATACCTTCCTCATTTGATGACTACATCGGCCAAGATAAACTCAAAGAAAAGCTGAAAGTCTACACCACTGCATGTAAAATGCGAAATGATCCCTTAGATCATATGTTGCTTTTTGGACCTCCTGGACTTGGTAAAACAACTTTATGCCAGATCATGGCGCAAGTTATGCAAGTAGATATTAAAATTTGCAGTGGTCCCATGCTTGAACGTACTGGTGACTTAGTTGCAATTTTGTCTAACCTTGATCCCCATGACATTTTGTTTATTGACGAAATTCATAGAACGCCAAGCAACATTGAAGAAGTTTTGTACTCAGCAATGGAACAGTTTAAAATTGATGTAATTATTGGCCAAGGAGCTGGTGCAAAAACCGTTACCCTGCCCTTGCAGCCATTTACTTTAATTGGCGCAACCACCAAAGTTGGGTCTATTTCTGCACCACTACGCAGCCGATTTGGTATTATTGAACATATTGATTTTTATTCCATGGAAGAACTCACGCAACTTATTTTACAAAATGCACAGTTCTTGCAAGTGACGATCGATCTTGCAGCTGCACAACTTATTGCAAAATGTTCACGAGGCACTCCTCGTGTTGCAAAAAAACTACTTCGCAGAATCAGAGACTTTGCCCAAGTAACCAATGATAATAAAGCTTCTATTGATCTTGTAGAAAAAGCAATGCAAGCACTTGGTATTGACAGTGATGGGCTGACAGCAATGGATAACTTGCTTTTAAGTAAAATTATTATGCATCACAATGGTACCGTTGGACTTGATACCCTAGCATCATTACTTGGTGAAGATAAAGAAACGATAGAAACCGTGTATGAACCGTATTTAATTCGACAAGGCTTCTTAGAAAAAACGCCAAAGGGTCGACAAATTCCGTACAAAAAGATACCCTATTTAAAGAAGAAGTATATAGGTCAAGAGGATCTTTTTTCCATGCAGGAGCAATAACAATGGCTGGTCATTCAAAATGGGCAAATATTAAACATAAAAAAGCTAAAGAAGATGCTAAACGTGGCCAAACGTTTACCAAAATTATTAAAGAAATCACCGTATGTGCTAAAGCTGGTGGCATTCCTGAAAACAACCCGCAATTGCGTCAATTAATAGAAAAAGCTAAAGAAGCAAACATGCCTGCGGAAAACATTATCCGTGCTGTTAAAAAAGGAACAGGCGAACTTCCGGGCGTCAACTATGAAGCTATCACCTACGAAGGTTATGGACCTGGTGGAACAGCATTAATTATCGAAGCTTTAACTGATAATAAAAATCGTACAGTTGCTGACTTACGCCATATTTTTGGACGTCATAACGGGAACTTGGCAGAAACTGGTTCAGTTAACTGGATGTTTGAAAAATTAGGAGTTATTCGCGGGAATGCTCAAGGCAAAAAAGAAGATGAAATCTTTGAAGCATTACTTGATTTTGATGTACAAGATCTTCAAATTGAAGATAATTTTGTTACGATTACAACATCAATGCAATCGATTCAGCAAGTAACTGAAGCCGTAAAAAATCTTGGCATTAAAGTTGAACATTCTGAACTTGAATGGGTTGCTAAAAATAACTTAGAAGTAACTGAAGAAATTGAAGAAAAAGCGTTTGCTCTTTTTGAAGCGTTAGAAGATAACGACGACGTTCAAAACGTTTACTCAAATTTAAATTAATAAAAAATAAAAAATACAGCCTACAGAGTAGCTATCACTTGATCTGCAAAAATGTTGAAGTACAAGCAACAACATAGTAAAAAGCGAATAAAAAATCGCACATGCACAAGTGATGCTCAATTCCAATTTTATTTTTGGATACAACGTAAGGCTTATTACAATGTTATGACAAGGAAAAAATATATGGTTTTAAGCATGACCGGTTTTGCAACATCAACGGCAGAAATAGCGCTAGCAAACAATAGCAAAATGATCCTGTCGCTGAGTATTAAATCATTAAACTCTCGTTTTTTTGAAATGACCTGTAAATTGCCTTCTATTTTATCTAATCTAGAAATACCAATTCAAAGAGTTTTACAAAAACAGTTACACCGTGGTCATATTTTTCTTCATATAAAAATAACAAACCAAGAAGCTTTGCAAGAATCAGTAACTCCATCAATTCATACTATTCAAAATTATTTAGATGCAATCGAAATAATTCAGAAAAAGTTTGATCTTCATGATAAAGTTACGTTATCTCAAATTTTGCAATTACCAAATGCATTGCAAAATGAAGAGGTTGAGCTCAATGAAGAAGTTGAAGCTGCAATTGTCAAGGCTGCGTACGATCTTTCAGTTCAGTTAATTCAAGCTCAACAAAAAGAAGGCGCTCTTCTTGCTCATGATATTAAGCAACAATTAACGAGCATGCAAAGTAAGATTGAAAAAATTCAAACACTTTCTATGCAGTTTATTAAAGAAAAAAAAGAAGCGCTTACTCATGTTATGAGCTTACTCTTAGCATTTCCTGCAGAACAGGAACAAAAAAGCCAAGAGCAATGTTTGCTTGAAGCAAAAAAGTCGACGCTGTTATATGAAATTGAAAAAATAGATATTAATGAAGAAACGGTCCGATTTAATTCTCATTTGATCAATCTTGCATCACAATTTGAAACAACTGAAACAGCAAAAGGTAAAAAAATCGATTTTATTATTCAAGAATTAAATCGAGAAATTAATACCATTGCTGCAAAATGCTCCCAAATCACCATCAGTAGTCTTGCAATCGACATTAAATCTGAATTAGAAAAAGCGCGTGAACAAGGACAAAATATAATTTAAATTTTGTTAATATAAACAATAAAAAAGACTTTCTTGTTATGAGAAAGTCTTTTTTTTGCTTAAAAAAAGTAGTACTGTCCGGACAATACTGTGTAAACCACTTTTTAAAATTTGATATTACACACAACCTTTAATTCAGGTTGTTTTTATACTGTTGCAAAATAACAAGCTTTTTTATAGAGTAATGACATTGTCTATTTCATCACTAAAAAAAGAGTGCGTTATGAAAAAAATTTTAACTTTATTACTACTTATAAGCTTGCCTGTCTATGCACGAGAAGAGCATGAAAATTCTTTAGATTTTTTAGATGAAACTAACTCAGATCTTTCAAATGAATATCGTGTTACTCAAGTTGCATCAACAAAACAAATTCCTTTGGTTAATTTTTCTAAACCATTAGTATTTAATCCAAATAACACACCAAGTCCGGCGCAACCAGCTCAAATTACTGATATCAAAAATTTACTTGTATACATTACAGGAACACATGAAAATGGTCCTTTTGGTTCAAGTAAAAATGCAATAACTCAGATTAATGCAATTAATAATAATAATATTGGTTTTGTTAACGTTATGAATTTAATTAATTTGCAAAATCTTATTGCAAATCAAATTAACAATAACCAAGGTAATGGCCCAAACACTATTAATCAAAACGCAGTTATTCAAAATAGCTTAGTACAAGGTGCTGCTCAACAAAGTGCTTCAACGCAAAGTGCTTCAGCTCAAGGAGGTGTTACAGGAACTAGCGCAATACAATTATCAATTAATCCAATTAATAGACCAAGTAATAATCAAATTACGAATCAAAATAACAATCAAAATAATGGTCAAAATAATTCGACAAACATAGCTCAAGTAACAAATCAAATTGGTAACAATTTTGCAAATTTAGCACCAAACCAAATTATTCATCAGATGGCAAGTCAATCTGCAAATTTTAACCAAATAGTAAGCCCAACACCGCAACAACTAGCGGCACAATTAATAAGCCAAACAAATGCTATAAGTGCTGCTGGAATTGCATCAAGCGCTTTGAATGGAAATAATTTTGGTGGTTTAATGAATACAAATTCATTAAACCAAATTTCATCACCACAAGCATCGATGGCAAGTAGTACTCAAGCACTGACTCAATCTGGAAATAATTCTACTCAAACGCCAGCTCAATCTGTAACTCATTTTACACAAACTTCCTCTGTAACTAATCCAAATCCATTTATTACTCTTAACAATCCAGTTTTAACACCAAAATCAGTTGTATGGAATAGCCCATTAATTATCAATGAATCAAATCATTTTTTTGATACCCAAAGCGTGGTAAAATTTGAAGAAAATGTTGTTTTCAACCCAGGTTCTACCTATACTTTTCCAGCTGATTACGTTAATTACCCTGCAGCTATTATTATTGGAAAAAGTAATATTACCATCGACCTGAATGGTTTCAATCTATCTCTTGACCCTAAGTCAGCATCAAACTTTGCAGTAAATCGACCTATTCATGGCATTTCGATTATGCCTGGAGTTCAAAACATAAAAATTATATCTTCAACAGAAAAAGGCCAAACCGGTACCATCAGCAATTTTTCTGGGTATGGAATCTATGGCAATGGTTTTAGTACACAATTTAATGCTGCCACTGCACAAACAACCTATAATATTCATGAAAGTCTTATACAAAACATATTTATAGAAAATATTTTAATCTACGGTAATCTTGGTGGTATATCACTAACAAACGTATTACAAATTATTATCAATTTCGTTGCAGTCAGCTACAGCTTTGGTAATCAAGATGTTTACGGCATTGTATTTAATAAAGTTTTTAATGGAGCTATTACCAATTCTAAAATTAACCAAAATTATTCTAACAAAGATGTTTTTGGTATTGCATTTATTGATACAATTAGTACGAGCATTACCAACTCTCTAATTGATAACAATCGATCCGTCCTTCAAAATGTAACTGGAGTTTTAATAAGATCATCTACTTTATCTTTATCTCGTAATAATAAAGTAGATAGTTGTAATATAGTTGGTAATACTTGTGCGAATGTTACAGGTATGCAAGTTATAGGAATTAATATTATAGGGACTGTTAATAACACTATCGGAAACTGCACCGTTGCGACAAATTTTTATGGTCCATCATTAAATCCACCTGCAACATCTGCAGAAACATATGGTATTAAACTTGATGGGACATTTCAAAATTCTATTGCTGATAATACCGTTGCATACCATGGGACCTGTGGAATTATTGACACGGCAACATTATCAAGCTCACTATTCATTCGAAATGTTGCTATTATGAATGAAATAAATTATTCTGCACAAGTTCAAGATGGAGTTACCGTTGGAGGGATTCCTCTTCCAACAACAATTGTCTATCCTGGTAATTTAACTGCTTACACTGGTAGTGGACCTCTGTGGCAAAATATTGATGTTCGCTTAACTCCTTAATCAATTAATTGCAATTAAAATAACTATTTTGCTACCATAATAAGCAGATACGTAAAGGTACGTATCTGCTTATTTATTGAAAGATATATCATGCACAAAAAAATTTTCTATTTGTTTTGTATCCTGACCTGTTTATCTTACACCTTCGTGTATTCAACAACACAAGTCACTTCAAATTTTACAAACAGCACCAATATTCCTGTTATATTTTTAAGCTATAGCGATACTCATGAGCAAGCAACCGAAAGAAAGATAGTAGAACCAAATCAAACAATAACAACTCATGTAACAGCTACATCAACCGTGCGATATGAAATTCAACCAGCTATACGACCACAAAAAATCAGTATGGGTACGGGTTCAAAAAATATTGTTTATAATCAAAAAACAGCTCAATTTGGACTACAAGCAGCAAGCCTCTCTCGTAAAAATAAAATTGATCCTTATCTTGCTGATACCTCAGTCATGCAACTTACGAACACAACTCCTTTTCCTATTACGATTTCTGTCGTTATCAAAGATGCTGGTCAAGTCACACCAACACTGGTTCCTGATGCTATTAAAAAAACTATGCTGACGCCTGATGCAATACCAGCACAAGCTTTGAATCAAACTCGCCTACCAGTTGGCGCATCCTACTCAACTGATGATCCAATAACTGGGGTTTTAGTATCGTGCGGTCTAAAAAAATATGTATCACAAGATATTCCATTAGCTCGTGTAAAAAATAAATATACTATTGTTCATGAATCTGGAAAATTAAAAACTGTTGCTGGATAACCATCACTTACATAAGCTTGCATGACAGATCTTACTTTTTCTTTAATTTGGCGTAAACTTATACTATATCTACAAATTCCTTACTTTTGCTAAATCCATGACCAAACATTTTACACATCTTCACGTCCATACGGAATACTCATTGCTTGATGGTGCAATTAATTTAGAAGAATTAGTTAACCATGCCAAACAGCAAAATTTAAAAGCTCTTGCTATTACCGATCATGGTAATATTTTTGGTGCGGTAAAATTCTTCCAGTTGTGTAAAAAAGCTGGTATTAAACCTATTTTGGGTATGGAAGCATACATCACCGAAAATGTAGAATCAAAAACAGTTGATAATAAATATTATCATACCATCTTGCTTGTCCAAAACGAGACTGGTTACAAAAATTTATGTAAATTAATTTCGTTTTCATACCAACAAGGTTTTTATTTTAAACCTCGTATCGACTACGAACAACTCGAAAAATATTCTGAAGGTCTTATCGTCACCTCAGCTTGCCTTGGGGGAAACCTTAACCGATTGCTCCAGTCTGATCAAAAAGATAAAGCAATTGAGCTGATTGAGTGGCATTTAAGAATCTTTGGTAAAGATCGCTACTACTTAGAAATTCAGCCAGAAGATCAAGATGAACAAAGAATTTATAACGAACAGTTGTATGAACTTTCGGCAATCACCGGAGCTCCGCTTGTTGCTGCAACAGATTGTCACTACTTAACACTTGATGATCATGAAGCGCACGAGATTATGCTTGCCCTACAAACAGGTAAAAAATGGGATGACCCGACACGTTTTACGTTTGGCGACTGCCGAGCATATATGCGTTCAGAAGCAGAAATGCTTGAAATATTTAAAGGTCGAGAACAGGCTGTTTACAACACCGGCGTTATTGCTGATATGTGCAACTTTGAATTTGTGACCGATAAACTGTTTTTCCCCGCATTTAAAATTCCTGATAACAAAACTGACGTACAATATTTCCAAGAATTGTGCTTACAAGGTCTTGAAAAACTCATTGCCAACAAGCGAATCAACGCTGAAAAAAAAGAGATGTATCTTGAGCGATTACACTTAGAAATGAAACTCATTATCAACATGGGTTTTGTTGGGTACTTCTTAATTGTAAGTGACTTTATTATGTGGACGCGTGCACAAGATATTCCTGTGGGGCCTGGTCGGGGTTCTGCTGCAGGTGCGTTAGTTGCGTGGTGTTTAGAAATTACCAACATTGATCCGCTAGAATACAATCTGCTTTTTGAGCGATTTTTAAATCCTGAGCGAGTCTCGATGCCCGATATCGATATCGATTTCTGTATAGAAGGTCGTGAAACGGTTATTAATCATATTAAAGATCAGTACGGTCATGACAAAGTATGCCAAATTATCACTTTTGGTACCATGATGGCAAAAGGTGTTATTAAGGACGTTGCACGCGTACTTGGCATGTCGTTTGAAGATTCTAATATGATCACCTCGTTAATTCCTGAACAACTCAAGATTACGCTCCATGAAGCTTTAGAATTAGAACCTCGCTTGCAAGAGTTGGTTAACTCTAACCCTGCTATTAAACATCTTTTTGACGTTGCGTTTCGGCTTGAAGGCATCACTCGTCACGCATCAAAACATGCTGCAGGTATTGTGATCACACCGTTACCGGTCGAAGAGATGCTTCCTGTCTACATTCCACCAAAAACCAATGAACTTGTAGCGCAGTATGCAATGACCGAGCTAGAATCGATTGGCTTTTTAAAGATCGATCTTTTAGGACTTAAAAACTTAACTTTGATTAAAAAAGCGGTAAATTTAATCAAAAAAAATCATGGTGTGCACCTTAATATTGATTTACTACCCCTTGATGATAAAAAAACTTATGAACTGGTCCAAGCCGGTAAGACATCGGGGGTATTTCAACTTGAATCAAGCGGATTAAAAGATGTTTTACGAAAATTAAAGCCATCGAATTTTGAAGATATTATTGCGGTAACAGCGTTGTACCGACCAGGACCATTGGGTTCGGGCATGGTCGACGATTTTATTTTGCGAAAACATGGTAAGCAAAAGATCGAATATCTATTTCCTGAACTAGAACCTGTCCTTGCAGAGACCTACGGGGTTATTGTCTACCAAGAACAGGTTATGAAAATTGCTTCGACGATTGCAGGTTACTCTCTTGGAGAGTCAGATATTTTACGTCGTGCAATGGGTAAGAAAAAAGCTGATGTGATGGCTGAACAAAAAATATTGTTTGTTCAAAAAGCAAAAGAACGTTCATTTAAAGTTGATCGCGCAGAAAAACTTTTTGACCTTATGGCATACTTTGCTGGCTATGGTTTTAACAAATCTCACTCTGCTGCCTATGCAATGATCGCTTTTCAGACTGCATACTTAAAAGCAAACTACCCTGCTGAATTTGCAGCATCATTAATTTCACTTGAATCGACCAATGCTGAAAAAATGTCGTTTTATCTAAAAGAAGCTCACGACATGGGGCTTGCTATATTGCCACCAAATGTGAACGAATCAATCATCGATTTTAACGTCGTCAACGGGCAAATATTATTCGGTTTACAAGGTATTAAAAACATTGGGCATGTTTCACTTGATAATATTATTGCACAACGTGAAAAAGACGGTCCATTTAAAGACCTATTAGATTTTTGCATGAGAATTGATTTACGAACTTCCAACAAACGGGTTCTTGAGAATTTAATTTGCGCTGGAGCTTTTGATACCCTACCAGGAACGCGAACTCAAAAATTTAATGAGCTCTCCCAAGTTATTGATCATGCAATTGAACGTAAAAAGAGAAAAGAAACAGGACAGATGTCGATGTTTAGCATGGACACTGATAACGATCTGCATGAATTTTACCAGTATCAGCCGACCAAAGAATGGACAGAAAAAGAAAAATTAGAAAAAGAAAAAGAAGTTTTAGGTTTTTATATCAGCTCGCATCCGTTAAGTAACTATAGCAATCCTATTGCCTGGTTAAATACACAAGAAATTCTTGATATTCAACAAAAGTATCAAAATAGTCCTCCTGGACAAACTGAGCCAATTGTTATGATCTGTGGTTTACTTACCAGCAAGAAGATCATCACCACAAAAAAAGGTGATCGCATGGCATTTTTACAAGTTGATGATTTACAGTCAAGCGCTGAAATTATTGTATTTCCACGTTTGTTTGCAAAAATTGAACCTTTTTTGAATGATCATTCAATTTTTATTATTAAAGGTGCGCTTGATACCATGAGCACGGCAACGTGTAAAATATTAGCAAATGAAGTATGCCCAATTGATCTGTTTTTTGAAAAATGGCCGAATGTTGAAAATGTTACCTTAATTTTACCTGCAGACTTTGACATAGCAACGGTAAAATCTATTAAAGAAAAATTAACACAGGGCAAAACACCAATTCAGATCATCTTTAAAGAGCATGATAAAGTTATGATTCTGAAAAGTAGTAAAAAGTTTGCTTTATCATTAGATCTACTCAATGAATTTGCAATCGATCATGGCATTAAAGTTAAAATCAGCTGTTAAAAACTGGAGTTATATCAAGTAGAGTTATAGCCTTGGCTGTGTGAACCAAATTTAAAAGTTGCGTACAATCCTACGATATCGCTTCGCTCATCTCCGGAAACAGTGGTGGCAGCGGCCACGTTACGCTTTTTTAGTTTAAAAGATAGTGCATCAGGCCCACTGGCCTGCAAATTCCCGGAGTTTTCATAAAAAACGTAGGGTAAATTCTTTAAAGTAAAAATTTGGTTCACTCAACCTAGAGATTCTTTTGAATTGTAATAGCTAAAGCTCCCACTTTTTTAACGCCCTCACGATAGCCTTCAAAGTTTTCATACAGATTAACACCCTCATCTAAAGAGGTTACCCCAGGTAACATATTTTCAAGACCTTCATGAATCAACATCTCTTTAAAGTTTGCATACACATGAATTGAGGCAACCGTACAGATAATTGTTTCATGGGTATCAATAGAACTAAAATTTATCTGCATGCCTGGTCTTAGATCTTTAAACTTATGACTGTTTAATCGCCCTTCAACCGTTTTAAGTCCTGATTTTATTGCATCAAAATAACATTGTCTTAACGATAGCTTGAGCATAGGCATAAACTCCGTCACTGTTTAAATTTAAAGCTATTAAAATTTAAAAATAGATTTTTAATTTTTTATAAAATTTTTGATATATAAACACATTCAGCTATTTTGCTCATATTTTTTTGTATTGAAAAAAGCGATATACGGCCGCTGCCGTCAAGTTTCTCGAGATTTTGTGATAACAAAATCGTAGGCAGCTTTTTAATTGTATAAACTTTCAACAACTATGGCATAGACTCTTTATGCTTCAAGCAAAAAATTTTGCGCTTTTGCATACAATATTTCATGAGAGACTTTAAGTTTTGCCATAAACTTACTGAGCTGACAATGTTTTTCGTGCTGAATATACAACTGCAAAGCTTTAAAAAGATACTGTTCAATAGCTTGATTATATTGATCGTGAAATAACAGAGCAAAGAATGTATAGCCATAAAGCTCTGCCATAAAAAGATCATGATGAGTTTGTTGGTACAGAGCAAGACGATCAACCACAAGCTCAAAATGATTGGTAGCAATTGCTAAAAGTGCATACCGATAAAATGTATACAAAATTTTTGTTTGATCAGCTATAAGCGTATACAGATCAAGCAACATTGTTAACTGACTGATATCTTCTTTAATAGTTGTACTTTGCTCACAAACTGCAATTGCTTTATAATAATCACCACGTTGTTTATACATATGTGCAGCAAGCATGTATCGATCGATTGCTTTATAATCATGAAAAGATATCAGTATATCTGCTTCCAATTGATGAGCAAATGCTTCATCTTGAATTGAATGCATTAATAATTTATACATCATTAATGCACGCTCTTTTTCACCTCTAGATACGAAGTCTGCCAATTTAAACCAAGCAATATTATATGATCCTGATGACAACAGCTTCATTGGCTCTATCCTTTTCATGCAATACACAACGTTCTAGATACATTAACGGTATATTAAAATATTGCTTATTTTAATCAAAAATAAATGTAATGAAAAGAACTAAATTAATATAGGGAAGAAAAGAAAAAAAGCATCACTTACAAAATGTATTTGACGCTTACATAAATCTAAAATAGAAGATTGATTTGAAGAAAATGGTGCCCAGAGATGGAATCGAACCACCGACACTCTGCTCTTCAGGCAGATGCTCTACCACTGAGCTACCTGGGCTACTTTTTTTGAAAGAACTGATCAGAACTGATCAAGTACATGATATAGAATACCAGGTCATACAATATTGTCAACAATCATATAAAAAATAATATTTTTAAAAGTAGAACTTCTTCAAAATCTAAACTAATTACATACACCTACGATTTCGCTATCGCTCCATCTCACGAAACAGTGGTGGCGGCGGCCACGTTACGCTTTTTTAATGAAAAACTATGTCAATCTATGCAAAAAACGAAGCAAACTTTGAGAAATTAAACTTGGCTAAGATTTAAAACGAGTGCATCAGGCTCACTGGCCTGCAAATTTCAGGAGTTTTCATAGAAAACCTAGGGTAAATCTTCATCGTAAAAATTTGGTTTACTCAACCTAGGACTTTCAAAGAAGTCTCGTATGAACTGTGCTTGGCATATAAAAATAATTGAGCACAGCCCACAGAGTGTATTAAACTTTAAAATTTTCTAGCTCAGCTATCATAACTTTATCAAAAGATTCTATGTGTTCATTAATATTTGGGTAATAAAATTCACCTTTTTCTTCTATTTGAGCAGCAGCCCAGTTGGTATGATTATTATAATTTTCATGAATTGGCTGGAACTGATCATGCACTCTTGCAACCATAGCTTCATGCTTTTTTATAAATTCAGGAGTTATGACTTTATCATCAAAAGATGTACAATCTTTTATAGCTCTCTCTACTTTTTGTGATCGTAATTTTTGCTGAACAAGAGCTGCTGTCGCTAGCAAATAATTTAACGACATCCCAGTCGCAAACATTTCCAGATTATAATATTGATACATAAACATAGCACAAACAGGCACTCCAACACACGGTGCTGCGCCTATATCAAAACCACCTTCTATAGCTTTTAGGTTTTTATAATCAGTATTCCATCTGTGTAAAGACCAGTGAGCACGTACAAGATTATTCATAGCTTTTTTATTTTCTGGCTGCCACGTAACGGTTTTTAAATCCTTAAGTGTATTTTGCTGTAATTCATGACCAAAACGAACTACTCTATCTGCATCACATGAGCTTTCATGAAATGCTTGCAATCCTGCATACATAGGAGCTGCTAGCAATGCAGGAATCACACTACATGCCGTCGTTGAAACAACTACATCAGTTGTACAATCTAATAAAGTTTGATCACTACCTATAACAGATACGGTACTGCCAAGACACCCAATAAATCCGCCTGCTGAAGCTATCGATATAGTTTTATCAATCGCTTTACTTTTTAGGATTGAACGCACCATGCCATGCATGTTATTACACGATATCACCATAAACAAGCAGATCACAATTAATTTTTTATTCATACAAGCTTTCGTAGATTAATTATTTTTTTTATAAGGACATGCAACATAATCCCCATTCGTAGTTTTATCCCATATCAATTTTTTAACAAACTCATCTGCTCTATGATTTCCATGTATCATTTCTTCAATGATAATTTTTTTAGACATTTGACATGAATAGGTGGAAGATAATTTTTCAAATCGAGATCTCTGCCACATTATATACGCAATATTTTGGCTATTATATTTACTAGGATTATCTTTATGAATAGCTGTATAAGTTTTTAAATCATGCTGTAATGTATTCATGTAATCATGAGCTAATGATGGATCTTCAAAAAACTTAATGACGCTATCGGTCATCTTCTCACAACATGATAATTCATGCATACTTTGTAACGATTTTGTTGCTAAAAACACAACGACGACTAAAGATATTTTTTTAATTTTTTTTATCACATTCATACTATTATTTTTTGTCATTATAATCTTTCCTACTATTTTTTTCATCTACACAATTAACCACTTCTTGACTAATATCGCGCCAAAGACGTTTGTCTTTATCTGTCATCTTATTTAAATAATGTTGTCTATACAAAGCATGTTGAATCTGTCTTTCTGCCGACGTGGTATCATACATCCATTTTCTACGCAGATAACGAGCCAAAACATAGTCCTTCTTACTATATTCATCCATAACTGTGGGTGTATGTAAAATCCAGTATTGAACAGCTGTATCCTTAACATGCTTATCTTGCTTGATTTCATCTGCTATTATTTCTTTTACCGTCTGATAATCATGATGTTCATATAACTCTTGAAATCGTGTCATCTCCCATAAAATATACGCACACTCTTCAGCACGATATCTACTGGTACGCTTTTCATAATAGCGATAAGCATTGTCCAATTTGTCATGTAAATCTTCAATATGTGCAGCTGCAAATGATGGATCTTGCTGATTGTGCTGTACGGTATTTTCTTGCTGACAAAGACATGATGGTTTCATAGCATCATGTTGCCAGGTAGCTACCAATATACCTATAAATAGAGAAATATAACTCCATTTCTTTCTAAAAATCATATCCAAAAATCTTTCAATATCAGCTTTGTTGTATGCATACCCACCTAACTTATCTTCAATACTATTGTAACGAGATTTATAATTTACACCACCAAATACAGATCAAAATTGCCAAGGCCAAGCCAGTCTGATACCCTAGTAATAGATAAAGCTCTTAAAGGCAATTCTGAAACTATATGGAATAATAAATGCATAACAAAATTGAAGCTATTCAAACCAAATTTCGCAATGATATCAACAGTGTAGTCACACAACAAGACCTTGAATCAGTCAGAATTACCTACCTTGGAAGACAAGGTATTTTAACTGATTTAATGACAGAATTAAAAAGCATGTCAGCTGATGATAAAAGAGTCTTTGGACCTATCTGCAACCAACTCAAAGTTGAATTCCAAGATCTTTATCTTGCTACGCAAACAGTTCTGTACGAAAAAGAAGCTGCTTTGCTTGCAAAAAAATCTGCTCTTTTCGACGTTTCAATTAGTAAACCAGGACAACTCTCTGGTAGCTTACATCCGTACACCTATATCACCCAAGAAATACAAGATATTTTTATTTCGATGGGTTTTTCTATTGCTGATGGACCAGAGCTTGAAACTGATTTTCATAACTTTGGAGCTTTAAACATTCCTTCAGATCACCCTGCTCGCTCAGAATCTGATACATTTTGGCTTCCTGACTTACAAAGACTTTTACGAACTCATACGTCAACGGTACAAGTTCGTACGATGAAAAATAATACTCCACCAATCGCAATTGTATGTCCAGGCAGAGCATTACGAAACGAAGCAACTGATGCTTCACATGATTTCATGTTCATGCAAATCGAAGGTTTGTTTATCGATAAAGATGTTTCTGTTGCAAATTTACTCGCGGTAATTAAAGAATTTTTAGATAAATTATTTGGCAAATCACTCAAACTTCGCGTACGCCCAGGATTCTTCCCGTTTGTAGAACCAGGATTAGAAGTTGATGCTGAATGCCCATTTTGTACAACTGGTTGTTCAACTTGTAAAGGCACTCGTTGGATAGAACTTATGGGCGCAGGTCTTGTGCATCCAAACGTTTTACAAGAATGCGGCATTGACCCTACCATCTATTCTGGATTTGCATTTGGATCTGGTTTAACACGCCTTGCAATGTTAAAGTATCACATTACTGACATCCGACTATTGCATAGTGGTAAAATTGAATTTTTAGAACAGTTTTAATAGACACATTAAAATTATTCATCTAAGAAAATTAGATAGCGATAGCCTCATTGACTTTTATCAAGTACGTGAGGCTAACCTACTTTAAACAAGCTGTTTTTCTATAAAAATTTTTGAAAGAAATTCCATGAAAATAACAAAACTTATTATTCCTGCAGCAGGTATTGGAAGTAGATTTTTACCAATTACCAAATCAATTCCAAAAGAGATGCTACCACTTTCTAACAAACCTGCAATTGAATACATTGTTCAAGAAGCATACGATGCTGATATTGTAAAAGTCGGTATTATTCTTTCTCCAGAAAAAAATGTCATCAAAGAATATTTTGAGCCAAACACCCACCTTGATAACATTTTAGCAGAAAAAAATCAGTCATACCGTGTTGCAGGATTAAACAGCTTGATTGAGCATATTAATTTTTCATACTTTTACCAATATAATCCAGCAGGACTTGCTGATGCTTTAATGCAAGCAAAAACTTTTATTAAAGATGATGAACTTTTTGCAGTAGCATTACCAGATGATATTATTTTTGGCACAACTCCTGAAATTTTATACCTCATGCAAATAGCAGAAAAAATGCAGGGAATGGTAATTGCTGTCCAAGAAGTTCCTTTAGAAAACATATCATCATATGGCGTTATTCAAATTGATAAGAAAATTGATGAAAACTGTTACCAGATAGCATCATTAGTAGAAAAACCAAAAATGGAAGATGCCCCATCTAATCTTGCTATTGTTGGTCGCTATGTTTTTCATGCTGATCTTTTTTCTTTTATCCCAAAAACACCCTTAACAACAAGCTCAGAAATATTATTACCCGATACTATTAACCTTATGATTAAGTCAGGATATCCAGTATTTGCTTACAAAGTACAAGGTGAACGATTTGATACAGGCACACCGCAAGGTTGGTTAAAATTTATCATGCAAAATAATAACTTTTAACATCAGACAATCAAAGTGATTTGTTTTTTGTGTTAATATTGCAATTTGAAATCGTTTTCTCCTACACTGATACTACAAGATACGTAGAAAATTATCAGGACTAACAAGGGGGAAATAGTCATGAAAAAAATTATATTTTTACTGCTCCTAGCACAAACAATATCATTTATTACTGCTGATAGCGGCTGCATGAAAGAATCATGGGGGTTTGGTGAAAAAATGCCTGAACACACGCAATGTTTTTGCAATTGTGAACGATATGTTCAAGTTTTAACCAATCGTCGTAAATGCAATGAATGTGGGCACATGAGAGTTCCTAAAAAAATGGAATTTGGCAAAAAGAAAAAAGAATATGAACCAACACCACACGCACATTTAGAAGCTGAAGTAATTACGACTCAAGAAGAAGATACTTATTTTGTAGGTTAAAAAATCATACCATACCACATTGTATGTTCGTGTAAGGGAAGCTACCTAACAGCTTCCCTTTTTCACAGTTATATGCAAATAAGCATGATGTATAAGCATTTTTATTTTTTTAAACTTGCAAAAAATTTCTAATAACGTATCTTCAGAAGTTGGAAATAGATAGTCTTACAAACTAAAAGGATACTCATGATACAGCGTCAGACAATGGACCGCTATAACATCTTGCCCAACACACCAAGTCATTTTTTTACGCACACCGCGTCTATTTTATCCAGTATTATGGCCATTTGCGCCGTCTCTTGCGTCTGTTTAGCCGCATCATTATATTTATTATCGTTATAAATTGTACAAACAATTTAAGATAGTAGTTTTCTCTCGTTTTTTATTTTTTATCGTTTTTTATAAGGTTTTATCATGAAAGATTCTAACCAATCTGGAATATTGACAATTGGTCTTGCTATTTTTTCTATGCTTTTTGGAGCTGGAAATATTATTTATCCTATCAAATGTGGCGTTTTAGCTGGTAATCAAAATATTTTTGCTATTACTGGATTCATTTTAACCGGTGTGATTTTACCTATTATTGGCTTAGTTGCCATGATTTTATTTAATGGTAATTACAAATTATTCTTTAACCGGCTTGGTAAAATTCCTGGATCAATGGCAATTTTATATTGTATGTTAATTCTTGGGCCGTTGCTTGCAATGCCTCGATGCATCACACTTCCATACGAAATGTTAAAACCATTTATTCCATTTGTTAGCTTACCAATGTTTACGATTGCATTTTGTGTTGTAACATTTTTAGTAACGTATAAAGAATCAAAAATATTATCGATTCTTGGTAATATTATGAGTCCTTTATTACTCGGCTCACTTGGTATTATTGCAATCAAAGGTTTATGGCAAGCAGACGTTATGGTTCCACAAACAGTACAAGCTTCAACAATCTTTTTTGATCAATTAAACCAAGGCTTCCAGACACTTGATTTAATTGGTGCACTATTCTTTGCCTATATCGTGTTGCGCATTTTAAAAGGTAATAAAGATGCAGCACAAATTAAATCAAAAGATCTTGCTCTGATAAGCTTACAAGGTGGTTTGATTGCAGGAACATTATTAATGTTAGTGTATGTTTCATTCAGTTATCTTGGTGCTTACTACGGCTACTTAGTTTCAGCTGACATGAATGGTGCACAAGACTTTAGAGTTATCTCAATGCATATTTTAAATAGTTCAAGCGCGTTTGTAATTATGATGGCTGTTTTAATGGCATGTTTATCAACCGTAACTGCGTTAGCTGCAGTATTTTCTGAGTACATACATTTAGAAGTTTTCAACAAAAAAGTGTCGTACATTACAAGCTTGGCAATGACGATGATCGTAACTGCGATTATTTCAAACTACGGTTTAGATAATATTATGGCGTATAGCTCGCTGCCTATTAACATTGGTTACCCAATTATTACAACCATTGTATTTTGTAATTTAGCATACAGTTTGTTTGGTTTTAGGTATATTAAACTACCTGCTGCACTAACTGCTCTGGCGGTAACAGGTTTTTATATGCAACCATTATTCTGTAGTCTTATTGGATAATATATATACTATGGTACAATAAAGAAAAAGCTGTGTCGTATGATGCAGCTTTTTTTGTACTACCACCATACAGTTTTCATACAAAATTTATAAAGAAAGTATACATAGTATGATCAATCAACTTATATTCGTACTCCATTCATCAATTATTAGTGGCCTTGTTATTTTTTTTGGCCGCATGGGCAGTGCAGCTTTAACAAGTTACATTTCACTGCTGTTCGTACTGACCAATATATTTGTGATCAAACAGATGGATTTATGTGGCTACCACGTCACGTGTGCCGATGCCTACATTATTGGAATTAGTTTTGGAATTAATGTTTTACAAGAAATCTGGGGACAAAAAGCTGCGCGCCAAGCAATTAGCATCAGTTTTTTATGCTCATTATTTTATGTGATTATGGGTTTATTTCACCTCTGGTATATACCAGCAGGCCATGATACCAGTCATGCACATTTTGTGTACTTGTTGGATAATTCAGTGCGTATTATTGTTGCATCATTTATATCGTATCTGGTTGTACAATACGCTGATACGATTTTATACGCATTCATGAAAAAGCGTTTAGATGGGCGCCATTTTATTTTACGCAACTATCTTTCGATGTTTTCATCACAATTTTTTGATACAATTCTATTTAGTTTTTTAGGTCTGTACGGCATTGTGCACAATATGACACATATTGTGATAGTCAGCTATGGCATTAAAGTGGTTGCAATTTTATTAAGCACTCCATTTTTGTATTATGCAAAAAAATATATTAAAAAATCATAGGAATTAAGCTTCCTACAATAATTATAAAGCTTTAACTACATTGTTTCTTGTTTTTTATGATAGAAAAATAATACCCTTATACGCAAGTAGATAAACTTATTCATCACTGTATTAAAGGAACTTTATGAAAAAAATGAAAGAAATCTGTTGGTTACTTGCAATAGTATTGCTTGGATTAGCTAGTTACTACCTATACCAATGCAAAGTAGAACATATATCTCAAACTGGTAACGTAAAAATTCAAGGTAAATCTAAAAAAATGTGTACAAATTGCTCAGATGCTTGCAACTATTGTGCGCTTGATTGCGCTTATTTTGGGGAGATAGGAAAGATAGATAAGTGCATAAAAAACAATTGCTCAAATGATTGCTCGCCAGATACAATTTTTAATTATTAAAAATTGTATAATTTTGTAAATACACATGAGACTAGATCGACATAAATTTAAAAGACCATTTCTAAGCATATTTGTTTAAAAATGGTCTTTTAAATTAACTAGCTTTATATCAAATTAAATCAATAACCCTGCTATTAATGCAGACATTAAATTTGCAAGTGTTGCTGCAAGTAATGCGCGTAATCCAAGCTCACTTAACCAGATTCTTTTGTCGGGAACTAATACCCCAATGCCACCGATTTGAATACCGATGCATGAAAAGTTAGCAAAACTACATAACGCGTAGGTTAAAATAGCTTGAGTTCTCAATGATAATTGCATGCTTAACATACTGTTAAAAGCAACGAATTCATTAACCGTAACTTTAATACCAAGTAAATTACCAACATGTAATGCTTCTTGACCAACAAAACCCATGAGGTATGAAACTGGTGCAAATAAATATGAGAATATAAAATTCAAATTAATTGCTGGTAAAAGATAGGTGCAACCAACATACGGCAACAGATAATTACCAAACGTTGAAACAAGTCCAAGGACTGAATTAGTTAAAGCAATTAAACCAAGGAACGAAATTAACATAGCGCCAACGTTTAATGCTAAATACAACCCATCAGTTGTTCCCATAGAAATCGCATCTAAAACATTTGCTGCGTTACTAACCACAACTGGCTCTGCTGCATGCTCAAGTTTAGATTTTTCTGTCTCTGGGTATAAAATTTTTGCCATCACAATACTACCAGGAATTGCCATAACGCTTGCTGCAAGCATGTGTAACGATGGCACACCCATTGATGCATACACTGCTAGCAATGAACCACTGACCGTTGCAAATCCACTTGCCATCACCACCATCATTTCTGATCGTGTTACATTTTTTAAATAATGCTTAATTAATAAAGGAGCTTCTGTTTGACCCAAGAAACTATTTGCTACTGCACACAACGTCTCTGCGCCTGATGTGCCTAAAATTGGTTGAATAACATACGTTAAACCCCATACGATTTTTTGTACAACACCAAGATAGAAAAGTAATGAAGTAAAAGCACCAAAGAAAATAATAATTGGTAATACTCGAACAGCAAACACAACACCCCATGGCCCTGATGGATCTGCTAGGCTACCAAATACAAAGTTAATACCAACTTCAGCAAAGCCGTATAGATTACTCATTCCTAAAGAAATAGTATTAAATAGCGTAAAACCTATATCTGTTTTTAAAACAAATATCGCTAATGCTGCTTGAAAAAGAAGACCATTAATCACCAGCTTACGATTAACAGCAGAACGATTATTTGAAAATAGATACGCTACTGCAACAAGTACAGCCATACCAATTAGATTCATATAACGATTATACTCAATGAAATAAGACACCATGAAATATACCTTAATGAGAATAAAAATAGAATATATAATAATTCGTAGACTTACATTTTTTAGTAAAAAAAATATTAAAAACATGCCATTTGAATGTAACTTCATCGTAATTATTTTATTTTCTAACGAAACAAGACTTGCTGTAAAAAAATTACTTGCATGGTAAAAACAAGTAGATGTAAGCTCTTTAATTTTTATACATGCAAGCAAATTATTTGTTAATTACAAAATAAAAAATTTATAATTTTATACAGGCTCAAGCAATGATGATTCTGATTGACGATTTTGACGTGCTAACATTTGTAATGCATCAATAATTTCATCAAGCTCACCAAGCATAACCATATCAAGTTTTTTCAACGTAATATCAGCCTGATGATCGGTCACTCGGTTTTGAGGATAATTGTACGTTCTAATTTTTTCAGAACGATCGCCTGAACCAATCAATAACTTACGATCTCGACTCTGCTCTTTCAGCAATTTTTCTTGATTTGCAGCAAGAATACGAGAACTTAACACCTTCATTGCAGTTGCTTTATTTTTATGTTGAGAGCGCTCATCCTGACACGATACTACCGTACCTGTAGGAATATGCGTAATACGAACAGCAGAATCTGTTGTATTAACGTGCTGTCCACCAGCACCACTTGAACGGAAATAGTCTACGCGTAAATCACTTGGATTAATCGTAACGTCAATTTCTTGTGCTTCTGGTAAAACAACGACCGTTGCGGTTGAAGTATGTACTCGACCTTGCGTTTCTGTTTCTGGTACACGTTGAACACGATGTACACCAGACTCATGACGTAAGGCACCAAATACTTTTTTACCCGTGATATTAACAATAACCTCTTTAAATCCACCAAGATCGGTGTAACTTTCAGAAACCATTTCAAATCTCCAGCCGCGCTTAGCTGCATAATAAATATACATTTTTAACAAATCTGCAGCAAATAATGCTGCTTCTTTGCCGCCAGCGCCTGCTCGAATCTCTAAAAAGATCGCGCGATCTGCAAATTCTTCAGCTGGATATAATAGATCATCCAACTCATTTTGCAAAACAACAAGACCTTTTTCTAGACTTTCGCTTTCTTCTGCAAACATAGCAGACAGTTCAGGATCTGTCGTCTGCTTTGCTTGATCTTTTGTATCAACGATCATGGCTTGCATTTGATCAATTTCAGCTTTCTTTTCGAGAACTGAAGAGATTAAAGCTGCTTTTTTTTGAACTTTCACACGACGAGACCCTTCAAGATCTTGTGATACAAGCTCTTGATTTAATGTATCGTATAATTGTTGTAACTCATCCCATTGATCAAACATTCATATTCCTTAATGCAAAAGATCATTATGTCGCAAAATTTATTTTTGTTGGCCGTATTTTTTGTTGAATTTGTCAATTCTTCCTGCAGCATCAACATATTTTTGTTGGCCTGTAAAGAATGGATGACATTGTGAACAAAGTGTACTGCTGATACCTGGCATAGTAGATTTCATTGCAAAGCTAGCGCCACAAGTACATTTAACATCTACCGCATGAACTACTGGGTGAATACCTGATTTCATGAAAAACCTTTTATTTAACAGTGATAATTATATCTATTACTATACATCTAAGTATCCAGTAAAATCTTATTTTTGTCAAAGTGAAAAGATTTTGTACTGGGATAAAAAGCTTATGCCCTCATCATATTGCAAATATTTTTATAAAACATTTGTAACAAGTACAATTTCCGCTTCATTATTTTTTATAATTTGAGCAATTTGTATGCAAACATCTTGCTGTACTTGATAAAAAACTGATGTCTTAACGGTTTTTGTAAATGCACTGACATGAATTCGTAACGATTGTGCTCCAAATTCAACTAAATGAGCAGATGCAGCTAACTTTGTATCAATACCATCATGAGATTTGAGCATAGCTTGAATCTGCGTCGTAATTGCATCAACTTTATCAATATTTTTGTATGACAAATTAATATTTTGTACCAAGTGACGATTGCGCATTTTGCTTGCATTGACAATAATAATCTGATTAAACATTGAATTTGGAATCGAAAGCGGCCGACGATCTAAATTCATGATTCTTGTGCGATCCCAACGAATCTCTTCAACATATCCTTCGATTTTTTTATCTGGCGAACTGATTAAATCACCAATTTCAAATGGCTTATAAAGCAAAATCATAATGCCGCCAAATCCGTTGCCCAATACATTTTGTGCCGATACGCCTAATGCTATGGTCACAGCGCCTTGCAACATCATTAATGATTGAAATGGAATTCCGACAATATATAAAGCGATTGCTACAACACAAAAAATAATTGTTACTTTGATAATCTGAGAAAATAACGTAACAAGTGCTGGGTCAAATTTTGTAAAGAGATACTCTTTCTCTTCATCAAGAACATGTTCAATATTTTGTTTAAATCGTAATAAAAACGAACTCATCACCATCAACATACTTACCTGATACCCATGATCAATATTATTCATAATAAATTGATACTCAAATAGATGTGCAATTCGATAGATCCCAAAAATTAAAATACAAAATTGTAAAGGCATATAAGCTGCATCTAAAATTAATAAAAACCAGGTGTTACCTGTCGATGTAACTTTGCTTTTAACTCTACTTATCCCATCAAATATAAGTTTATTAACAAATAACAATGCACTCATAGCACAAAGAATTTTAAAAATAGCGTCTAATATCATCATAAACTCCTCATAACATACCTAGGTTGTGTGAACCAAATTTAAAAACCTGCGATATCGCTTCGCTCATCTTCGGAAATAGTGGTGGCGGCGGCCACTATCCGCTTTTTAAATTTAAAAAAGAATTTATCAGGTACATCGTCCTGCAAAGCCTCTAAGTTTTCCTAAAAAATCTAGGGCAAAACTCTTGTAATAATTTGGTCACTCAACCTCATCTAAAAATTAGTCTAAATAATAGCTTGCAAGTCTTTTCCATTTATCAAATATACGAACAACCGACCGTTCACGTGTTGGTAAAAGCTCTTTATCTAATCCTACCCAACGCAACTCTTTTGATTCACTATTTTGAATATATTGTTCATCGCTGACCACCTGCAAAATAAAGCGAACATCAAAGTGTTCATGTTCAGCTTCTTTTGAATTTGCAGGTATCGTATGAATATCAATATCAAAAATTTCATGACTCATCGGCTCAATACTTAAAATTCCAGATTCTTCTTGAGCTTCTTTGATTGCAACTGCAAGCGCATCAGTTTGACCATCACAATGACCGCCAAGCTGTACCCACATGTCTAACTTGGCATGATGCATGAGTAATGCTTGTGTTCCATCATTACTTACCAACCAAGCAGATGCGGTAATATGCCCTTTTGCTAAAGATCTTTCAAACGCATCTTCATGATTTTGCAAAAATTCTATCATGCGATTTTTGAAAACTTCTTCTTCTGGTGTTGGATCATAATTTGCTAATAATTCTAATAATTGATTTCTATGCATGGTAAAACTCCTTAAAAAAAGCCTGCATACGCAGGCCTTATATTATATCTTTTATGCAATCACAAGACTATTCTTGATCATCTTCAAAATCAAAATCATCTTCGTCGCCATCTTCTTCATCTTCAAATACGTCATCAGGATCAACTGATTCAATCGGTAAAGATAAATAGATTGAAAAATAATAATCATTTTCTTCAGTAAAATACTGATTATACACTTCAAAATCTGTTGTGTATGCACGGTCAATATCTAAATCCCAAATATCTTCCCATGCTGCAAGTAACGACTCTGGATACGATCCAAAAACTTCGATTTTAGCATAAATACCTTCTGCAAGTTCTTTACATGCCATGCCAGCTGGAACATAATCACAACTGCTAACAACGCAACCAATAATGTAGGTATACGGCTTTGTATGATCTTCATCATATTCCATGTACGCACATACAATGTTATCGTTCACACAATTTTTGATTTTTTCTTGCCAACCATCCTGAAATTTTTCACAAATTGTTGGGATGTCTTTCATTGCCTTTTCATTGTCAGTACGCACAACCAAGCCAATAATATATTGCTTTGGTTTACGAACTATCTCGTAATCTAATTCCATAAAACGTCCTTTATAAATACTTATATTTTTAAGTATATCAGATTGCAAGCAAAGCAGAAATATCAATTTAGTTTCGTATGAAAAATTATAGATAAAATGCATAAAAATTTGCTCAAAAACATAATGCATAGTAATTTTACAGTATAAAATGACTGAGTAAAATATACCGTAAGGCATCTATGAAAACTATACAAACATCTCTTTTTATTTTAGTAGCTTGCATGCATATTTTAACTCATGCCATGCAATTACCTGCGCAAAAAAACGAACCAAAGTTCAATATTGTTACGGTGCAAAGCAAAGATCCTGGAATTGAATACGAAATATGGGAACTACCAAATAATGAATTTGACCAAGATACAATTACATTTATACAAAAAAAAATTGCTGAGCATCTTGTAACAACGGCTGTTGAAATTTACACAACCAATAATCAAATATACACATACAAAAACAAAATATCAGAAATAGAATTTGTACTTGATAATCCACATGAGGCTTTAGCAGCAAATCGAGAATTTTTTGAACTTGATATTGAAGAACCTTGCCATGTTTACCGTGATGAAGCGTATCGAAATCGAAAAAATTACCACTCAACACCACAGCTTGCAAGCAATATAATAAGTGATCATCGAAAAATTATACCTTCTTGCAAACCTGCAAATCAATCATGGGCATACTACCTGTTAAACGCTATGCTCAATTCTGATTAAAAAAAGCCAATTTTCATAATCAAAATCTATCAATTTTTTTTATACATTCTTTTAATAATAATATCAAACGTATTTGGCTCTACGGACAATGGAGTTACTTGTGAACCACCATCAAGATACATCATTGATAAATCATATAACTCATGGACATGCTCAGGTTTTGATTGTGAGTAATCAACAGGCTTAAGTTGGTTGACTTCTACCGCATAAAATTGATGGGCATCATCTTGATTTTTTTCATCTTTACGTGCAATAGCACGCACACCTTGCCCAAAAACATGCTCTAAATTATAACGATTTTTCTCAATATCACCTTTTTGACGAAAAGCGACAAGAGGCAATGGTTTATGAACCATGGTATAATTGAGTGGATAATTTTGCGCTGGAATATGAAATCCAATTGCTTGCATCGTCAAAGGATTATAATTATTTGGCCGTAATTTAAAATTTTCAGGAAGATTTTCCTTCATACTTACTTTTGGAATTCGTAAATTTTCAACACGACTCTTGGTGTGTGCCGGAATTATTAATGAATTTCTATAGACTTCTTGATCTTTTGCACACCCATACTCTTGCATACATTCTGTTTGATCTTTTAATGATGCATTCTTATCTTCTGATACATATGATTTCATAGATTTTATAGTATCTTGTTTTCCCCTGCACCCGTCCATACATTCTGTTTGACTTGTTTTTAAACAATACTTTGCAATCGACGCTGCTTGATCTTTTACTGGGGCAACTGCAATATACTCAGTTGCAAAAAATGGTGATGAAATAATCAATGGCATATCAGTGTTGTTGGCTATTTCTACAATATATGAGGCTGGCTCTTCTGCAAAACTAACTTGGCACAACAAAAATGACTGTTGCAGCATGATCGATAGTAAACAACCAAATACCATACTTATTTTTTTCATAACAAACCTTTAATATTCTATAAATACAAACTACTATTCAATCTGAATATAATTATAACAAGTAGCTCATCAAATAGGCAATAAATTACAGAGAATAATTACGCGTTAATTGTGATGATCAAAAATATTATTTACAAATAATGATAATAATTTTTCTAGGTCAAACTTTTGCATATCTTGTAAATTAAGCTCTATCTTGTTATTTTTATGATATTTTTTAAAACGCTGCACACTCATTTTTTTAAGATATTTAAAAAGATCAGGAAGCATTTTTGTTTGACCTGTTTTTTTGCAATACAGCGCAATTTGTTCTAAACAGGCAACCACCTGTTTTTTCTTTTGGGCAATCATATCTGCAACTGATTGGACCCGAGCATCTATTACATTGTCGTTACCTGATCGAATTTGACGAGGTTTACAATTTTCAAAAAATTGTGCGCTACAAGCAACCATTGCATCTAAATCTTCAAGTAATGCTTCATATTCCGATGCATGGGTACATAACTTTGTCATACTTTTTTTATCAAGCCCTGCAAGACACACATCAAGATCATCTGCATAGCTTGTACCGCTATCTGATTCATCTTGCACACAAACACCTGTCACCATGAGACCAAGCATAATAACAAGCTTATAATCGATTTTAAATTTTTTAACATCCTGAACAAGATCGTTGACATCATCAATTATTTTATGAGCAAAAGAATCTAAAAGCCTATACATCTGAGCTATTTGAAGTTTAATACTTGCAATCACAGAAGCTCGACAATTTGCTAATTCAAAAGTTAATCGTTTATCTAATTGCAACTCTTCATCTTCTGAAATATAAACAGGATCAACAACAAACGTAAAATCTAACAACTTTTTATAAAGATCATCCGGCCAAGGTAACTCCTGTAAAGCTTGTTGTTGAATCATGAAATTTTCTACAACTGTTAACCAATTGGACATTTCTTTTTCATAAACAGCACGCTCTAGCAAAGCACCTTGATGTGTCAGGACTGATGGAAATTTTCTTTCAAGATTTTTTGGGTTTCTCCAATTTTTATAATAGTCATCACCTTCATAGACAACAACTCCAAAAATTTTTTCTCTCATCTGCTCAAGTGTCCATGCAGGACTGAGTATCTTCATTTTTGCTAATCGATCAATAACCAGTATAGTCACAACAGTTGTAACAACGGCTACAACACCGACAGGATTTGCGATTGTCATGACTACAGTCGAGCCAGGAACATGCGGTATATTCTCAACTGTTACGTCTTTATATTCTTTATCATCAGATTCTTTCTGGAGGTATTCAGGAGTTTTGCATTGATGAGATACCTCAGTTGAACTTTGTATTTCATCAAACGATTCTTGTGCTTGCAACATACATTCGTTTGGGTAAACATCGTTATGACCCAAACCTAATTCATTATGAAGTGAACTTTCTGTTAGATTGATATTTTTTATAGCATCGAATAATGATTCTAAATCATGATCATTATGACTCACCACGGTTGTTTGGAAAAAAATACAGATTATAACAGCAGAGAAATATAAATAATTTTTTTGCACACAGCGCCCTATCTTACGATCAATTAAAAATTACGAGTTTATCTTTGCTTGATGTACAAAAACGTAGGTCTGCATAACAAACCTACGTTTTTTTACCATACTATCTATTTATGAAATTCTATGCGCAATCCAATTACCAATAAGATCTAAAAATGCTGGCGCAATGACGACATCAGTTTTGCCATATTCATCTAATGAACCTTTTGAACATGGCTGCAACCAATGATTGACAGAAGGCATTTCGATGAGTGAAACGTCCTGATTACCACCCTGTAAAAGTGATAATGCAAAAATAGGCAATGCAACTTGCGCTGCAACAATAAAGTCTAATGAGCCATTAACAGCCAAAAATGGTTGTTTAATTTTTTTAAACATTGCAACAGAATCGTATGCGATTAAAAAGCGAACCCACGAAGAGTTATATATATGCATCATAAATTCACTATTTAATCTACTGATACAATACACAGGAGCTTGAGGTGTCCCACCTTCATGACCACTCTCAAAAGCTAAAGCTTCTGCTTGCAGGTTCTGCTCAGGAGTCAAATGAGCAAAATGCTCATCAACCGCTTGTCGAATTTTTTTCGCTGCAACTTGTGTATCTTTTTCTTGATCGACAATCGTCAAAATTTTTGTTCGTATTAAGGCATCAAGATCTACTATCTCTTGCGATCCACCATCTGCACGTACTTGCAATGCTGCTTGACCAACAATATCCTCAATTTTTGTTGAAGCAGCACCTGCCATAGAAATAACATACGCTACTTGTGGGCATTGTGATGCTATCATGCTGACAATTAAGCCACCTTCACTATGTCCAAGCAGTCCAATCTTGCTTGAATCAATATCGCTACGTGATTGTAAATAGGCGAAAGCTGCTTGTGCATCAGATGCAAAATCAGCTGTTGTAAGCGTTGTATCAAAAACACCTTGAGATTGACCAACTCCACGTTTATCATAACGAAGTACTGCAATCCCTTGATGACTTAAATAATCTGAAATAGCATAAAATAGTTTATGCCCGTTTGACGTGCAATCACGATCGTGCTTACCTGTTCCTGCAACTAATATCAGCGCTGGTGTCGGTCGATGACAGTTTGGTAATGTTAACGTTCCTGACAATGTTAAACCAGTTGCTGGATTAGTATAAGAAACATCATGCGATTGATAGGTAAAATAGTTACATGACAACTTTTCATCATGGCTAAAATGCCACAAAGATCCTAATCCAAAGAGCATTGCCACAAACATAATAGAAAAAATAATCTTCATTTTTGTATCCCTTTTTACATTAACCCCTCTAATTTTTATAGATTGATAATAAAAATGATTTGAAATGAAGATCAACAGTTTGTGATAGAAAGTAAATTAATCATGCTCAAGAATATACCTATAATTTGCTACTCAAAAATATCAGATTTTATTAGGTTCTGTTGAGCTTTGTAATTAACCTTTAAATTACTTACCATAAGCCTACGCTTGCGCTTTTGCGACCGTGGTGGCGGCGGCCACTATCCGCTTTTTTATAAAACTTTAGCGATTCACCCCCGCCGAGGTCTCGTTTTCCAGAGTTTTTGTAAAAAACGTAGGATGTTTTTGTTATTGTTTTTTATTTATTTTAAAAACTCAACGGAACCTAGGCTGTGTGAACCAAATTTACATCTGCACAAAAACCTACGATATCGCTTCGCTCATCTCCGGAAACAGTCGCAGCGGCGACCACGTTACGCTTTTTTTATGTAAAGAAATATTGCATGAGGCCCACCGGCCAGTAAATTTAAGGATTAGAAGTATGAAAGAGCTTATTATAATGAATAAACTTAAAGAATATAGTATGTATCAATTTTTAAGAGTACATGATTATGTCTTTGCACCCTTTAGGCATATATTAAGCAATGATTTTAGATCAAATGAATTAATTAATTGGTTTTTTAATGAAAAAAGAACAATTACAGGGAATGAATATGTAGATATCCACAAAGAAAATAATAAAATAGTTTTTTATGATATTTCAGATTCAATGTGTGAAGAATATAGTGAACCCGATTTAAACCCTGATTTGCGCTTTGAAATGAGCCGCGAAAATTTTATAGACCTGCTGTATCATTGGGAAGAGCTACGAGTCAGCCTGCCTGATACTATTTTAATTGTTATTCATGAAGATAATTATGTAACGCTTGAAACTGATCCCGTTATTATCAAGCAATACCAAGATGCTGGTTATGCTTTTGATATTGACACGAAAGTGCAATAAGAAAAAAGCGTAGGTCCTTTATATTTATAATTAAGGACCTATTTTTTTACATTTTTATAAATTGAGAAATCAAAGGACAGCTATCGATAAGACTTATTCCATTGCAATGCTCAATAATTTGCCCATTTTTCATGTAATAGACACGATCAAATACTTTGCCAATAAAGCTCATATCCTGGCTTGATAGACCAATCGTCAAGCCTTGAGCTGCTAATTTTTTGAGTATGTTTACCAAAATATCAGTGTTAACCGGATCAAGTGAGGCAGTCGGTTCATCAAGTAGCAACACACGTGGTTGCAAACACAATGCTCGCGCAATGGCAATTCGCTGTTTTTGTCCGCCAGAAAGTTGCGATGGATACTGATTAACACTCGCTATCATCTCTAAATCGGTTAAAACTTTTTTTACTCGAGCTGCAGCTTGTTCGTACGCAACACCATGCACGAGCAATGGGTCAATACAATTTTGAAAAACAGAGAGATGTTGGAATAGATTAAAATCTTGAAATACATAACCAATTTCTTCTGAGCGTTGTACCGGCGATAAACTTGCCAACTGATGTTTATTGACAATAATTGAACCTTGTGTAACTGGAATAAGACCAATTAAAGATTTTAATAATGTTGTTTTTCCTGCGCCGCTTTGCCCAATAAAAGCAGTAATATGACCTGCTAATAAAAGACACGAAACTGAATCTAATATAACTTTATCATGAATTGTAATGGTCAATGTATTAATAGTTACCACGTTGTCCTTTCGCTTCTGTCATAATAATAATCGATTGTAGTACCGCTGAAAACACCAGGTAAATGCATGCAATCATTAAATAGACTGGAATTGGATTTAATTCACGAGAGATAATATTCATTCCTGTTCGTGTAAGCTCAGTAATACCAATTGAAGCAAGCAATGATGTACTTTTTAATAACTGTTCAAACTCTCCAAGTAGCGTTGGTAAAATATTTTTAAAAGTCTGAGGCAAAATAATGCGAAACAATGTTGCTTTCATGGGATAGCCCAAAACAAAACAGGCATCCCACTGACCACGAGGAATACTATTAATTCCTGAGCGAACAATTTCAGTCACGTACCCACTGGAACAAAAAGCTAATGCGCCTACTGCTGCTATAAAACCTGGAATATTAATTCCAAAAGCTGCAGGAAACACAAAATATGCGATTAATATTTGCACATACGCAGGAATTCCTTTTGCTATAAACGTATAAACTCGAACAGCTGTGCTAAATGAATCTGATGCAAGATGGCGACAACTCAAAATGCCAAGCGTTGTGCCAATGACAAAACTACATAGTCCTGCAACAAGCCATGCTGCAAGTGTCATCAAAGTTCCTTGCACGATAAGTGGTGCGTATGATAGTAAGTTCATGATGGTACATCCCATTTTTTTTCAAGTTGTTCAATGATTCCTGCTGTTTGTAATGCAGTTACTGCATCTTGAATTTCTTGAATGCATGATGTATTATTCTTTTTGACCACAAGACCAATCCCTTGCGGCTTGTCTTCTTCCCGTAAAGGAACGTTTAAAATTTGAATTTCTGCATATTTATTTTTAAATTTTTTTGCAATTGCTGGTTCAACCAATGCTGCTGCTGCTTTATTGTATTGAATGTTGAGCAGGGCATCATCAACTTTTTCAGTTGATAGCTTGGTAATAGTTGGGTAATTATCCAAAATTGCATCTTGTGCTGATGTTGGCTCGACACAAATTGTTTTGCCACTCATATCATCAAGCGTTGTAATACCTGCTGGAATTTCTTTCCAAAATATTAAAGGATAAGCATCAGTCACTGCTCCTTGGTAATGAATCATTGCTACTTTTTCAAGTCGTTCATGTGTAATAGACAACCCCCATGCAATAATATCAATTTTGCCTTGCTCAAGCGCCATAAACAGTGAGGTCATGCTACCAAGATCTTTGAGTACAAGTTTTTTGCCAAGCTGATCTGCAAGAGCATGAGCAACGTCGATATCAAAACCTTCATACTGCCCTGCTTGATTAACACTGACAAAAGGAGCATACCCGCAAGCTATCCCAACAATAAGATCGTCGTTATTGAATGATCTTTGCTGTGGTACATTAATATACAAAGCATAAGCTAGTATACAGGCTATCATGACAACTATATTTTTAATTTTCATACGATATATTTTCTTTATATTTTGCAGACTATAATTTTTCTGATTGAGCACGCATACGCTCTAAAACTAACTCATACCCACCGTACGGCTCATTATGTAAGAATCGCGCAACTCTTCCAATTGTTGCAAGACTTGCTCCAATTTTACTGTTAATATCACGATACGAAAGTTCTGTTGTGCTTAACAATTTACAAACACGCCACCGCTCAGAAAGTGCTTTAATCTCTTGCGGAGTGCACAAATCTTTTAAAAATCGATGCATCTCTTCTCTATTTTGTAACAATAAAAGTGCATCACACAAATCTGCTATTGCATGATCTTTTTGCAATTCATGAACGACATCAATCTTCATAGCTACCTAAAAATTATTGACGGTTAAAGATTTACTGTACTACCATGATAGCACAGCAGTTCTTTAACCGTCAATAATTTTAATATTTATAAACTCTCAACCGTTTTATATAAAAAATATCTGTAGAATATAAAAATTCCTACAGATAGATAAATTGCAGAATATATACAGTCAATTTTAATCAAATACACCACCAATGAAAATAAAAACACTTCTAATATTATTTTCGATAGATAACTTATAAAATATTCTCCTTTAAAAGACATATCAAATATATTCATCAGATCTTGTTCTAATTCATCTAATTTTTTCAATAAACGACTAATATTTTTTTCAATTTCAATTCGCAGTACCTGTGATTCTTTTATTTTTTCATCTTCATTTTTAATTGATAAATAAACAAATTGCTCTTTTAATATACTTTCACAATAACTTTTAATACTGTTATATTTATCTGCTATATTTAATTGTTTAATATCAATAAACATTTTTCTATAGGTCTCAACAATTTCTTCTTCATGCTCCATCAAATTATATGATTGTTTATTCAAAATAGAATTAAAAGCAATGCGTAAAGTAATCAACCTATCTAAAGCACCGTCAGCAACACTTACAGCATTTTGCAATACTACTTGATCTATGAAATTGAAAAAACCCCAAATCGTAACCACTTCAGACATAATTTCAATAAATGGTGGGATGTGTTTACTCAGTTCAAAAAATTTCAAAATCATATAGCCACCTTTTACAATAATTTTTTATGATATGTACGTTTCACTTTTATTAAATATTTTTTTAAATTTTAATACTGATTTTATGCAAACGTATTTGTAGAGTGACTATACTAAGTTTTACAACAAAGCTTCAATGTTTTAGAAAAATTAAATGAATAAAACCCTCAGTTGAGTGAACCAAGTTTTTACGAGAAAATTTTTTGCCTTAGGTTTTCTATGAAAACTCAAGAAATTTACAGGTCAGTGAGCCTAATACACCCTTTTTTAAATGAAAAACATAAAGTGTCTGGCCGCAGCTCATGTTTGCGCAGATAAGCGAAGCGATATCGTAATTTTTTATGCACATGTAAATTTGGTTGACACAGCTTAACTTAAATTTTAACAATCTAGGTTCTGTGAACCAAATTTTTACTATAGAGTTTTGCCCTGCGTTTTCTATGAAAACTTCGGGGGTCGGGAGGCCGGTGGGCCTGATGCACTCTTTTTAAATCTTAGCCAGGTTTAATTTCTCAAAGTTTGCTTCGTTTTTTGCATAGATTGACGTAGTTTTTCATTAAAAAAGCGTAACGTGGCCGCCGCCACTGCTTCCGGAGATGAGCGAAGCGATATCGTAGGATTGTACACAAGTTTTAAATTTGGTTCACACAGCCTAGATTAAGGCAATAGATAGATCGATAAAGTTCATAAACCTTATATTTTTTTTGATTGCAAAAAACAAATCAGTTTTTGATAGAGTGCATACGCATATTTTTTATATGCTTGTGCATCAAATTTTTGAGCATCAAACGAACCAAAGACATCTTCATCAATAATCGATAAGCTACTTAAACGCTCACAAGCATCTTGAATATCTTCATCTAATGATGATTGCAACATCTGCACATACGCTATAATAGCAGCGTACCCATTATTTTTTTCGCCAGAATAAGCCCCAGCACGTACTAATGCTTTAACAATTTCAATATTTTGATTAAGTAACCCTAATTCTGATGAAATATCAAAAATAGCACTATCTTGGCAATACTGAATATCTAATGCAAGCATTGCATGATCAAGTGGTTTTTGATCCGATACAAAATCTCCTACATAATTAACATGAGCACCTGCCTGCAGACATAAAAGCACAAATTCCAGACTGTTATAATGAATCGCTTTAACTAAAGCTGTTTGCCCCCAAGCATCTTGTGCGTCGATAGCAACACCTATTTTTCCAGCATAATGAAAAATATTAAGAACTTTTTTGCGATACAATTGTAAAGCAGTTAATACTTTACGCGTATCATCATCCATGTTTTCAACATGTTTTTTAATAGCTGCAGAAAGATTATCTATTCTATTAAGATCCTGTAATAGAAATATAAACGGATGATACACATACGATTTCATGAGTGATGGTAAAGCTAAATCTGATCGTAATTGATAATCCCAATGCTGAATTTTATTTTCTAAGCAATCTGCCAATACTTTTTCTTGAAAGTCACCTAAATTCTCTGCAATCATATTTCCAATTGCATCTCGGTGTTGACCTAATTGCAACCATGCTTCAAGCACTTTGATATCTTTTGGGCTTACTCCGTGCTCAAAAAAATAACTATAATTGATATCGCTAGCTTGCATCATACAGCTAGTTAAACTTAACAAGCATGCTAATAATAATTTTTTCACAGATAATTCCTTATAAAAATAGAAGTTTTGCATGCACACACTATCTATTATTTGTTATACAACTGATAAGCAACACAACCAAAAAGACCTGCTGCAGCCGTAGAGAGTATACACTTTTTACCATATATGTATAAAAATGCATCATATCGAAATGGTGCTCCATGAGAACGAAGTAATGTATACATCTCGGGAGTTTTACAATAGTTTAACGCCGAATAACCTTTATGATCAGTTGCTTGCAGCTGTAATTGACCAGGCGTATACAATTGAACTAATCCTTGAACATTTCCTAATAATTGAGCAGACTGTTCTTGATTATTATTATTATAAAACGTACGTGCTTGTTGCATATTTTTTCTTGTTTTAACAGAAAAAAGTCTTGAGAATCCTGAAAAAAACATATCTGAAATATACGAATTTTTACCTGCTTTAATTTCTGCACGTTGCTCTTCATTTTTTATAATGGCGTGCATTAAGTATGTTTTCCCCTGTCCATCACGAGTAACATCTGCCTGCGCAACTGATCCTATGAAAAGTAATAAACATGCAAAAACTGTTTGATATTTCATTGTGTTAGCCTTTTTATAATAGTCAGAAATTCATACAAACAGAATATCAGATCGCAGGTTTATCACAAATGCTGACAATATTTTTATCTATAAAAAAGTGAAGGTCAGTAATAAATTATTACTGACCTTCACTTAAAAAAACTAAGAAAAAAATAAAAGCTATAACTTAACTGTGTTTTACAACTAAATTACTTTTGCTTCCATTGTCATCTTTAACTTGTACATTCATTTTAATATCATGATGTTGTAAATAATACACAACACCAGCAATAACTAAAATAATACCGATAATCATTAATGTATTATCTCTTAATTTTGTCGTACAACATTTACCATCTTTCATAGTGATCTCCTTTTTTTATAGAAAACAATTTTTCATGTCTGCTTCTTGTAAAAAAATAGAAATAAGAAGAGCGGGAAAGCAATGTATTTTAAAAATGTTATTGAATATTAAACCAATCAATTTACTCAGAGATCTGTTTGGTTATTTGTTTTTTGAAAGATGGCAATCGATAATCTTTGTATTAAAAACTTCCATACTCCAATCTTCATACCTATCTGCTATAGAAATAATTGCGTAGGCATCAAAACCATAGTGACAAAATTTACCGTATAAAGAGTCAGGCGCAACATTAAACGTCCATACAATCCCATCGTGCAATGATCTTTTCTGGTTAATTTCAATTGGCCTCCATAACTTATAAACACCTTTGCTTGCAACTAACTCGCTCATTAAATTTGAAGGATCTTGTTTTTCTATACCACCTGCATGCTGATGAGCTCTCATAATTCCACGTACTTTTTTAGATGACCCTGCACTTTGATAATCTAAAACAAGTTGAGTTAAATCTTCATTTGCAGCAAGACCTCTTCCTGCAAGCCAATGTGAGTCTCCAAATTTTTTAAAATCAAACCACATAAATCCAATTGATCCCATAAAACTTGATGGCGATGATGGCATAAAATCTAAAAATGAAGCTCTATCTTGAAACCAATTACCTACAAATATAGGCTCTTCTTGATGACAGCAATCACAATATTTTTTAAAATCAGATCGCTTTACCATTCCAAGCAAATCGAATGTACAGCTACTTTGTAATAAATTTTGAGGTTTATAACCGTACTCAAGACCTCCATGACAGCATTGAATATAATTATTCCCACGTCCAAGATATAAAGCCAGCGGTAAAAAATTATATAATCTATAAATTTGCTGGTAGGCATACAAATTCGATCCAAAAGTTGTAATTAATTCATCTTTAAATCCATAATTATCTGATATATTTTGATCCTCATGGTTACCCCGAATCATAATGACATTGCTTGGATTAGCAATTTTTAAACGAAACAAAGTATACATGACCTCGCAGCCATATAAACCTCGATCAACATAATCTCCAAGAAAAACTAGATACACATTTTTTTGAGCAAGTTCAAAACTGTCTTTTTTCATATATCCTTGTTTTTCTAAAGCATCTAATTCCGCAATAAGTGAATGTATATCTCCATGAAAATCTCCATGAATCACAATTTTATCATCTTTGTCAGCTTCAAACTTTTGAATATAAGGTATAAAAATTTCTTTTGAAATATCATAAAAAGATGCCTCAGGAATACTATTATTCACCCAATTACTTTGGTTTGTCAGGCAACTTTTTTGAAATATTTGTAATGTTTGCTTTAATGCATTTTCAAAATCTAGCCATGCACTATTTTTATCATTGTGTATATTTTTATGACAGGACCAAGCTGAAACTTTTTTTGTTGTATGCATTACCTCAACGTTCATCGGTAATTTTTTACAGGCTTGATTCCAAGCTGCCCTATCAACAAATTCAAATGAAAAAGATGAAATACCAAATAAAAATTGCGCCGAAAATGATAGGAATAGTAATATAGATGCTTTCTTTGTTTTGTTCATATACAAATTATCGTTAATTATTATTTTTTGTTTGTTGAACTCGATCAATAATCTCTTTGATTCTTTTACCAGAAATAACTTTTTCTTGTAATAATTCTTGAGCAACTGCTGTAATTTCTTCTTGATGTTTTCTGACCAATTCAATTGTTGATATGTATCTGGCTTTCATCAGATTTACTTTTAATTGCAAAAGAGTATCTTGATTCATATGAGTTTTCTGACACTGGTTGTACATGCTCATAAAATTATCTTCAACAGTTAAGTCGAGTAATAAATCTTTACTCAGTGGTACAAGACAATTACTTGCATCTGTTTGAGATTTATTTTTTATTAATTGCTCTACGGTGCTCATAGCAGCTGAAGAATCAGATCCTGTACCTCGACTACGAAAATCACGTATAATATTCTCTTCAGTATCAAATTCAAACCTATAAGGCAAACCAAAAACTTGCTCGGTGATCCCTCCTGCAAGAAGCATATTAACATAATTACATCGTTGATCTTCTGTTATACTATTTGTTGTAGGTGCATGGTATACATATCCTAGCGATTGTTCATTTGGATTTATTGATGCAAATAAAGTAATTCTTCCTGTGTCATACAAAGCATTTATAACTGCATGCCCTGCTTCATGGTGTGCAACTTGACATAGATTCAATGATTTTTTGTCTGTTTTTCCATATTCTATTTCACCAAATGCTTTTTCTAGATGCACAAGCTTAATTGCATCGCAACTTTCTTTGACTGCAGCGTCTTGCGCAATATGCATGAATCGAGCGAGTTGTAAACGTGAATAATTACTTTGAGCAAGCAAATCAACACACATTTCATTCGCATCAGTTTTTACCTGCAGATGATAAAAGTGGTGCTTAACAAATTGAAACTTTTCTTCTTTATTCTTAAATCGTCTGGCGTCAAAATAAGTACCATTCATAACCGTATGATTATAAGCATCATCTTCAGGGTAGGCATTATGCAAAGCTAATTGGTTGCTCGTAACCGCTTTTGCAACACAAGCTAACTGCATACCAATTTTTTTAGTAGCTTGGCTAGCATGCAACTGTTGTGATGGCATAAAAAATAATAGCAAGAGAGCTAATAATGACATCTTGTTGTTGTAATTCTCCATAGATACTTTCTTTTAAAATCGAAAATCAGGCTAATTTCATTACTAAAAAAGTGTATCATCCAAATTATTTCATGTAAAAAGGGCCCTGCGAATATTTTATTCACAAGGCCCTTGAAAATATCTATGCTATAAACTAAATAAAATCTAAACGTCGCTTTAAATTACGCATCCCCTGCAACAAACACATTGCTGAAAAGCATGAAATTGCAACTAAACACAACCAAAAATTCAAATAATCAGCTTGTCCAAGAATTGATGTTCGCGTCGCTTCGGTGATGTAAATCATAGGATTAAGCAAATCAATCCATGCAACTACTGGCAAGACCGAATACAATGCTTTCCATGAAAACTGAAATCCACCCATAAACCACATTGGAAATATAAATCGAGCCCATACGATTCCAAGTTTGGTCATATTATCAATCACGCTTGCAGCCCAAATAACAAAACAAGAGTAGAACAAGCATTGAAAAACAATCGCAAGTAACAACTTGAAATAGTTAATTTGCATCAAATCTAACTGATTCCACAACAATAATTTACCAATAGGTAGTATCGAGAGTGTTAATGAAAGATACACGATAAAATAGTAACCTGCCTTACTAACAATCGCTAACCATGAAGGAATTGGTAATGTTAAATTATAATCAATAACACGATCACCTTCAAAATCAACCAATAAATCAACAGCACTAATATACAATTCAAAAAGTCCTACTGCAGCAATAACACCGCCAAGTTGAAATACACCAAACGTATCAGCCAATCCAAAATAAGGCATAATATAGCCCGTAACAAAGATTGTTAAAACAACCCAGATAGTGATATCGATAAACTTATTTAAAAAAGATTGACGTAATAAAATCAGATCACTTGCAATAAGATTTTTACACACATTAAAATAACTGTTTTTGTTCACAGGTCTTTGTAATTTATTCATGTTTGCTACCTTTTAAAAGCTCTATAAACATATCTTCCAAATTATTTTGATGATAATCAGCCATAAGTTTTTCTGGCGTATCAATCATCTGAATCTTACCTTTATCTAAAATGCAAACACGATCAGAAAGCTTTTCAGCTTCATCAAGATAATGAGTCGTAAGCAAAACTGTAATTCCTTGCTCTTTTAATCCTTTAATCACATCCCATAAATTACGGCGAATATGAGGATCAAGGCCAACGGTCGGCTCATCAAGAATAATAAGTTCTGGATTATGAATAAGACTTCGAGCAATCATAAATCGTTGCTTATACCCACCAGAAAGAATATGTGCATACTCTTGTAAATATTTACCTAATTCAAACTGATCAGCCAAAACTTTTATACGCTGTGCAATAACTTCTTCAGATAATCCATAAAAACGACCTGCAAAAATCAGGTTTTGCTCAAGCGTTAACATTGATTTTAAGTTTGGCTTTTGCGGACAATATCCGATTTTTGAACGAAAATCTTCAATATTGTCATAAATAGATGTGCCTTTAAAAAGAACGTCCCCACCTGATGCAGGGTGAAGTGTTGCAATAATACCAGACAAGGTCGATTTACCAGCTCCATTAACACCAAGTAAACTTAATATTTCGCCTTGTTTAATTGATAATGAAACATCTTTTAACGCTTCAATCGTACCACGATTGGTGGTATACGTTTTTTGTATATTTTTGATTTCTATTAATATCACAATAATAACCTTTTGGTTTGCGCGTATGGTCTAAAAATTATTTGTATCAATAGATCATAAAACTCATCACACAAAAGGTCAATCAACAAGACAATAAATTTGCATTAACACAACAAAAAAGCAACCTGTATACAGGTTGCTTTTTATAAAAATAAAAAATCGTACAGTTTATTTTAAATTTTGTAAGTAAAATTGATAATGAATAACACCTAAAGAATCGGTTGATACAAAATCAAAAACAGCTTGCGCACCATCTTGATAGCCTTCAAAAAATGTATCTATTATACTTGCATGTTTATCTAACATTACTTTTTGCTGTAAAGTAAGTTGTACTTTGTGTTTAGAAAAAAAATCAACTGAAGATGCTTTAAAGACTGCTCTTACATCAAGTTTGATTTTATTATTTTTATCACTTACAAATGTTCTATCGTAATCAACAAAACAATTGATCAAAGCTCGTACAAAATTTTTATCCTGCACAAAAAAAGCTCGTATAGGCTCTTTTGAAACCTCATCTACCATAGCTTTTATTCCTTGCTCAAAACCAACTATATACGCCTCATCAACATGCATAGATTTTGGAATCATCATGCTTGCGCCACCATTATAATGTGATTTTGTTGTGCCATATACGATAGAAATTCTTTCAGAATATTTCACTTTTCTCATACTATAATCAGAAGAAAATACCTCTTGTATATCGTATAGAACAATACATGCTTCTACTTGCTCATTTTTCGTATTTGCTATAGTTGTCATCAACAACATAACAAGTGCTACCACCATGTTCATTCTTTTCATAACCATAATTATTGTCCTTATCACGCAATAGCTAAAATTTAACTCTCAATAGTATATCGATACATTTTTAATGTACAATTTAGGCTGTATGAACCAAATTCAAAATAATCATACCAGCCTACGATATCGCTGGGCTCATCTCCGGAAACATGGGCAGGGGTAGCCACTATACGCTTTTTTAATTCAAAAAAAATAGTGTATCAGGCACATCGGCCTTGAAAACCCCGGAGTTTTTATAAAAAATGTAGGGTAAGCTCAATCGTAAAATTTGGTTCACAGAACCTGCAAATTATTCAATCAATGATTTTGAAAATTTTAAAAAATATTCATCATAGCTCTCAATATTCCAAAAACCTAATCCATAGTATAAATCTATTGCTGGCTGTAATTCTTTTGCTACGACTAACTGAACTTCTTGCATACCTTCATGACGCATACGGTTGAGTACAAAATTCAAAAGAGTTGTAGCATACTTTTTTTTGCGATGTTGAGAGCTGATTCCTATAAAATCAATAAATCCAACATTTTGTTCATGATAATGATAGCTATAAAACGAATACCCTACAGCACAATCATCTGCCATGATAACAACTGCATTGCTGTCGATAGAATCAACTAAACTTGCAATAACCGCATCAGCTATTATTGGACTAAAACAATCTGCTAAAATATTTTTGACTGCATCTTGATGGATCAATGGTTCATAATCAGCCATAGAAATATCATGTGATGCTGCAAGAAAATTTGAGCATAATAAAAAATAAAAAATTATATATCGTTTCATTTCTGTACGCACCATTATCATAAAAAATTTAAAAATATTTATTTTCCTAAAAATTCTTTTTCAAAATATGCATCAAAAATATTCCTGTCTTCAAACATGAATGGCTGATACACAAATACCGTAAAAATAGCTGCTGGAATCATCCCCATGCAAACTGTTTTGATAGGGTTAAAATAGACCCAACTTGTCGCATCAGATAACATACCTAAGCTACATAAATGTTCATGAATTTCTGGCGTATAACAATAATTAACAAGTGTTTTACCTGATACATCTTGCAGATCTAAAAGTGCGCCTTTTTGAATCATCTGCGTGAGTTTGTTTTTTGTTTCAGCAACTATTTTTGTATATTTTTTAGAAGCTGTAAAATAAGTATCATTTTTAAACAAAGCAATCAAACCTTCTTGTTCGATCAGATAGTTCATAATTGGAGTTCTACCCATCTTATCACGAGCATTGATAGATAAATTTTCATATGCTTCTCGTTGTGCATCCCAAAAATTTTGTTTATCTGTATTAAGCATCATCTGATACAAAAAAGTTACCATTGCAGGAATAATTTGAAGTCCTGCGTACAAATATAATTCTGCTTGATGAGTATCAACAAATGGATACAATTCAAAACTTGCGCCTTCATTACGAAGTGCATTATATACTGCTTGAGATTGAGCATGCCCTAATGCTGTTTTACCATCATCATCTTGATCACTGAGCAACGCACCATCTTTCAGCATTTCTGCAATTTCTTCTTGCGTTAACTTTTCAAAATTTTTTAATTTTTGTCTGATCATATACAATTCATACAATTGCTGTAATGTACACGTTGGTTGAATTGTATAGGTCGTTACCGTAGTTTCATAATGAGTGCTATAGTTTGTTGAAACAGACGTCGATAGACAAATATCCCAAAGTTCTTTTTCTTTTTTATATAAATTTTGTAATTCTATCTCTCGTTCTTGAACATATTCAATGAGTTCTCTTGCGTTATCTTGATCAGAATCTTGAGCACCTATGCAAGAAAATAGAAAATGCATTAACATGAAAATAGAAAGATAATGGGATGTACTTTTCATTAGATTTTCTTTATGTAAAAATTATTAATATTTTTATAAGCTATAAATAAGTATATGAAAATATCAAAACATAGACAAAAAAAAGAGGAAGTTTTTAACCTCCTCTTTTTTTATGATGCCTATAAAAAAATAATTATAATTCTTTTCTTATAATATATTCCATTGCTGTTCCATACATAACATACAGTGGTATAGCAATACCAACTCGAGGTCCTCGCGCTGACAATCCCCTAAAAAATGCTTGAGCGCCTTCTTCTTTATATATTTTTTGCACGGTTTGTAATGTTGATGTATACAAAACTCCATGAGGGTCATTACTCATACGATTGCGAATCACTGCTCCAGGCTGAGTTCCAACAGCAGTTGCAACTCCAACAATTGAACCGCCAATTGCTTGTGCAAATAAATTATCACCTACATATTCTTTTGCAATCTCAATTGCTTGTGGAGCAGATGTTTGGTAAGCAATTGCAAACGGAGCCTCTTTTAACAATGCATTGGCTGTAAAACCTTTAAAACAACTTTTCATTGAAAGTTCTTTACAAGCATCACCTATGTTTTTTCCTGCATTCGCTTCTTTTTGCAAAAAAAGTTGAACAGCATTGCAAGGGGTATCGATAATAGCTCCTGCAATACCTGCACAACAAGATATAGCAATCTTTTGCTTGATAGAAAGAGGTCGATCTTGCCATTTTTCTAGCAAATCAGATCCTTTTACTTGTACCACTTTTTGCATTGCGGTAATAGGCATCTGACCACCGGCATGAGCTGAAAACCCTTTATATGAATTTGATAGAACAAAAGGTTTCTTATCTATTTTTTGATTCATTGCATATACAAGAATTTGCCCAGGAAATGCAACTTCCAAGCACCCTACAACCCCACCGATAACAATACTTTCGGACAATGATAACGGTCTTTTTTCAGATGATTGATCTTCATGGGAGTTCTCTGATGGCAGAGCATCTGCCATGACACTTATACCAATGTTTTCTGATAGCTGCAAACGACGATCTTCAGCTGATTGTATACAGATAGTAACCATACAAAAGATGGCAAAAAATTGAACATTTTTGTTCATAATAGTTCCTAAAAACGTAAAAATATAATAAATTCACGACAAAATACACATACTCAAGCATGTATAGAAAGCCGAATAAACAGTAAAAAAGTAACCAAACTAATTTGGCTCTATTTCACACAAAAAAATCTAAATAAAAATTAAACTAAAATAGAAATGAGTAATAAAGAGACGAAGAGAATAATAGATAAACTCACAATGACAAGGTCGCTTGCAAGAATTGAAAGTCTTAAAGATAAGACTGAAGAATAATAAGAAGAAGAAGAAGAATATTGAGTGAATGGGAAAACCATGCTCACTGATTGGGATGTAGCATGCATTGATCCAGAATCTGGTCCTGTATCTTGCTGCATGGGGCAAAAACCAAACTTATAAAAAGTCATAATGACCTCCTTATAAATAGTATAAAATAACAACACTCTAATTATAATTCATTAAAAAAATATTATTGTAAAGAATATGTATAAAATTTTAATAATTATTGTATTGCGTTAAAAAATAACGTATGCAGTAATAACCCCGGACTTATATCAAAAGCTTTCAAAAATCAAAACGATCATTCATCTCCGAGCTTAAAAGATCGAGGGTTTTCTGACCTGATTAATAATAAAATTGAATGATAATCGCTGTTCACGTTACATTTATATATAATAATTAAACGTTAACCCAAACTCCCCACCGATACCATTAATTTTTGGATAATGATACCCAGATAAAGGAGTATTAAAAAACAAACTAATGCAAGGGCCTTGCGGATTATCTTTCGTTAAAAAATTATAATCAAGTTCCAAAAATAATGCATTCAGGTTCCATGATTCCAAAGTAGCATTGACCCGTAAAGTTGTTTGTAATTCTGATGCTACATATAATGAATTTGGATTGAGGGGTTTAATTTTTCGTGGTGTTCCATACATAAAGCTTAAACCTGCCATGATCGTGAAATTACGATTAAAATTATTCAACTGCCAATACACAACTCCGTTGTATACAGTCCCTGGTGTGTACTGTGCACGAATTTTTTTATCAATAAATAATTGATTGTTCGGGATATGCTCATTATAAGGAGCGTCTATAACTTTCGATTGAAACGAGTTAACCGTACCAAAAACACCAAAGCTCATATGCTTTGTCAATTGTGCTGTTACCGTTCCAATTACCTGATACCCAAATGTCATATTTCCGGTAAAAGGATATTGCAAAAGGTTTAAATCTGCACCTTCCATCCATTGGGGCGTTAAGATAGCACCTCGTAAAAAAAGTTGTAACTCGTGCACACTCTTAAGCTCTGTATACGTTCGATTATATCCAGTTTCAAGGTACGTCGAAAGAATTCCTGAAGTGTTAATTTGTTTTGGTATTTTAGATTCAAACAACTCTAGCGAGCGCTGTTCATCAGATGTTAAAGGTTGTAAAAGTTGAAGATCAGATTCATGAATGTATATATTTAAATTTTGAACAATAGTGCCGATACCTAAAAACATATGATGCATAATATTTTTATAATAGGACAAATTTAAACATTCAAATTGCACTGACCCAGAAAAATCCATCACCCCTATTTTTTTAAAAGGATCATCGTGCGTCAGTGGATCAATAAAACCTAATAAAATATCTTCTTTTCCATAGTTTTGTAAAAATGGAACGACATTCCCTGACCGATCATAACTTTGATCAGTTTTTCCGGCACAAAACGTTCCCGTAAAATTACCAATATACTCATCTGATTCATAAGGTGCCTGAAAGAGTGTATTAGGCCCATACTGGCTTGCATGCAAAGATGATAGACATATACAAAAGATACTGCAAATAAAAAATACAATTCTATATATCTTAAGCACAAATTTCCTTATGATGATATTTCTTCATATAATTTCATTAAAATTGCATACATTGCATACGTATCTTGCTGGCAGTACTCTGCTAAATCTTGAATAATTTTCAGCTGCTCATCATGCGACAAAGAACCGTACATCATCGTATACCAACTTTGCGATGCAACATCACCAGCTTGAATACCTAACGTTGCATAACTTGCAGTTGGAACTAATGCTGGTAAAACTTTTTTAATCGATGTTTTGCCTTTAAAGTCAGGATGCACATACAGCTGTTTGGTAAAAATTTCTGCCAAATCATACATCCGAGCATTTAAATTTTCTAAAAATTCTTGATGCTCTGGATGGCGTTGCCATAAATTTTTATGAACACCTTGCTCAAAGCTTTTGCTCCATACAATAATAGAACCGACACTTCCTATAAATTGTTCTAACTTAGCAATAATGTATAACGATGGGTCAACATGCTTGGTATGAAGATATTCATAATGAACAATTTGCGCATCAATAGAATCTTGTACATGCAGGGAAAATTGAAATGGGATCTGATTGTACGGACTAAAACCCTGAAATAATGGAACAGCCGATGCAAAACTTTCATAATCTAAATAATATAATGGATAAATAAGCTGATCCAACTGATTTTTGATTGCAGGTTTATCAATAAACGTGTGCCCTGAAACATGCGATTCCAGCTGTAGTCTTTGAATCTCGCTCAGTTTAAAGTCTAAGGGAACGTCTTTTAAGTCAAATATTTTTTTATCGACAAGCTCTGCTAATTTTTTCTTACTTGCACCGATTCTTGCAATATCGTGAATTGCATACTCAGGCACATCTTGATGAGAATAAACAAACGTTGCACAATGGCTATTACGACCTTTGTAAATACATGCGCAATTGATACTATTTTCGTCTTTTTGCTCCAACGTTTTTTGTGCGTATTGCATCATTTCTGCAGTTTCAATAAAACGCTCTTCTGCTTGGTCTGTTACATCTTGGATATGAAAAAGATTATCAACATCAATTTGTCCACGCAGTACATAAAATTTATTAAGGTGTAAGACAGAAACTCGACCAAGATCTACCCCAGAAGACTCTATAATAATTTTCTGGAATATCACATCTTCAATATGATCATTCTGTTTTGAATTTTCGGTGACTGAATTGGTAGCTTTGACTTCGTACAAGTTCCAACACTGTTTTTTCTTATCATATTCAAGGATATCAACTCGAATGAAAAACTGATCGACCTGAAATGCCGCCTGAAATATCACCGGAGTTTGAGCTGCAAGATGGTACGCAGTTGCTGCTAAAGCTTTCTCTGCGATGCCTTGAATAAGAACACCTTGAGGAAACCTTTTTCGTGCCAACGATTCAATAACATTTCCCTGCTCAGTTAAACCTTGAGCAAATTCTGACAGTTCAAATAAATGTGCAAGCTCAGGCTTATGAAGCGAGAGCCATGCATTTTTCGGACAATCTAAAAAATCTAAATACCGAGTTTTTGTAATCAATTGAAAGCAAGCCTTTATGCACAATGTAATAACTATAGATCTCCTTCTCAGTGTAAACTAAGAACAAGATCGTTGCAAAATAACTCAAGAAGAGACATTATTTTGCTAACAAATTATCTAATAATTGATTTGGCTTTTGGGTTAACGGTTCTTCATAAAACAAACCATCTTTCCAATACACTTTATATCCTTGTGCAGTGTCGTTTGAAGTTATAATTGTATACGTTGTACCTACAACTTCTAGCGCTGCATGATCTTCAAGTGCAACGCCAACTCCAGGATACTTTCGGAGCATTTTTTTAAATGACGCTTTACGACCTTGCTCAGAATCATAATGGGGACAATTCATAGCATTCATAAATCCTAAAGCAGTCACTTTAATATAATCAGCATCTGGGTTATTATCTTTACGAGAATCAGAGTTGCCAGCATCAAACCAACAAATCGACCCAGCGCTGACACCGCACAAAAGCTTACCTGCATGCCAAGCTTGCTGTAAAAGCTTATCAACTTCAAGCTTTCTCAATAGATTCATCATGAAAAGCGTATTACCTCCACCGACGTAGATAATATCTGCGCGATCAAATTTTTCTTGCATCTGCGCATACGTTGGTTTTATTTTACAAAGATACAAAACATCAACTTGAGCTCCTCGATGCTGAAAATAATCGATAAATCTTTCTGTGTAGTCAGCATCATCACGACTAGCAGTTGGAATAAATAAAATTGATGGATGAGGCTTACCACTTAGTTCAATAATTCTTTGATTAATTTTTGAGTGGACTTTTTTATTCAGGCCGCTTCCTCCACCAATTGCTATAAATTTTTGTTGAATCATGGTATTCCTTAAAAAGGTAAAATAAAAGCAATTTATAAAGAAATTATTATGAATACATTATTTAAAAAGAATCATTTATTCCAAAACCGACAAATTCTGGATAAACTTACCGTACATTTTGATACTACTGTTGATTTTAATACGTATCCTTTTTCATTACAAATTATTAAAAATTTAAAATCTATTGATTTTCCAACGCAAGTAACTTTTTTTGTTGGCGAAAATGGCGCGGGCAAATCAACTATTCTTGAAGCAATTGCACACAAAGCAGGTTTTGGCACTGAAGGTGGAAGTAAAAACATTAACTTTAGTACATCAGACCACAATAACTGTACCCCAGCAGAATTTCTTGCTGATCAGCTGACGCTTTCTTGGACCATCAAACCGCGCGATGGATACTTTTTTCGAGCAGAAAGTTTTTTTAATATCGCCAATTACTTAGATACTCTTGAAAAAGAAAGTGGAAACGCTTACGCTCCTTACGGTGGAAAATCACTGCATCAACAATCTCATGGTGAAAGCTTTATGTCCTTTTTTGAAAATCGATTAGGGCTTGGTGGCTTTTTTATACTTGATGAACCAGAAGCAGCTCTTTCACCTCAACGCCAATTATCATTTTTAGCAACTATTCATGAGCTGTGTAAAAATTCAAATGCCCAATTTATTATTGCAACGCACTCACCTATTCTCTTAGCATATCCAGGTGCAACAATTTATTCTTGTGATGCAAATATGCTAGAAAAAATAAATTATTACGATACGCAACATTATAAAATAACAAAACAATTTTTACATAATCCTGATAACTTTCTCTATCATTTGTTTTATGATGATTCGCTTGATCAAAAATAATTTTCATAATTCATCCACTCTGTACATTGCAGCTATTAAAAATACTAATTGAAAACTAATCTCCATAAGTGCTCCAAGCAAACAATATTTCATATAGAAAATATCGACAATTTGATTGACAGGCCTTACAGATCGATTCATAATAGCATTAATAAGCATTTTCAAATAAAGGTTAAATTATGAATAAGAAACAAGCTTCAAGCTTAGGATTCTTCACGCAAAAAATTATTTTCTATGGATTATTCTTAAGCTCATTAGGTTGTCCCAGGCTTCTAGCAAATATATATCACCACACGGTTGAACAAATAAAAGAAATATACAAAAGAAAATCTTTTCATCACCATCTTGATTTTTTAGATTTAGATATCATAAAAAGTGATCATAAATTTAAAGAATTCATCACCCAAATTGCTGACGATGATGAGGGAATTTTATCACACATATCAGCATATTATCATCCAGCTGGTTTTATAAAGATAATCCTTTATAAAGGAGAACAAGGTGAGCAACTCCGATTCCACTTCTGGGGAAAAGGCGGAATAGACGCAATCCAACAAAGTTTTAATGGTGGCTGGCAACCGATACATAATCATCGATGGAATTTTTCATCAAAAATTATTACGGGCGGATTAGACATCAAAGAGTATCACGATGCTGATGCTCGAATGCGATTTAATGATAAACAAGAAGCTCAAGAACTACTTTTACATATAAATAATACGTATCAAGTATATGATGTTTTTATGCTCCCAAGTCGAAAAGAAGAAGATGATTATACCATTATTCAAACAGGTAAATTTGCTGTAATTGGTAATTATACAAGAAAATATATGCACCAAGGCAACGCATATTATTTGGATCATAGAATTCCTCACCAAGTAAAACCTGAATTGTATACCTCTACCATTTTACTGATGGATCCTCCTTCAAAACTTCATGTATCCGAAATTTTTCCTCAAGTTGATGAGCAATTTGAAGAAGAATGTGTCTTACGATATTTAACAAGAGATGAAACTCAAAAGTATCTAAAAGAATTTCTTACTTGCATATAAAGATTCATAAGATTAAGAAAAATAGAAGGCAAATACAATGTATCAAAACATTGTAGGATAATATGTATAGCGTGATTTATTAAACTTATAAAGCTTTGCTGGACGATGCTGCCCACCATTTGTAGTTTTGGTTGTTTGTTGAACATAACCATCTTTAAGAATTTTTTTTCTAAAATTTCTTTTGTCTATAGAATATCCAACTATCTGCTCATATAAATTTTGCAGCATAGTTAACGTAAACTGTTTTGGTAATAACTTGAAAACTAAAGGTTTTATTATTATTGCAATCCGTAAAGCTTCTAATGCTTTTGTATAAATTTCATTATGGTCAAATGCAAGTTGAGGGATTTGATATGCAGAAAACCATTGTGCTCGAACTACATTTGTTGTTGGTTCAAGCTCAATTTTATCAGATGCAATAAGTGCAAAAAATGCAACGGTTATAACATGCCCACGAGGATCTCGATCAGGGTTACTAAAGACATGAAACTGCTCAAGATAAATATCATGGATTCCTGTTTCTTCTTGAAGCTTTCGATATGCTGCTTGCTCAACAGTTTCTATTCCAATTAAAAATCCACCAGGCAGACCCCAGTATCCTAAAAATGGTAATTTTTTTCTCTCAATTAAGGCGACTTTTAATTCTATGCCATCATAACCAAAGATAACACAATCAACAGCTACAGGATAATGCGTTCTTCTGTCTAACATTTCCATGAACTACTCTTTTATTTTTTATGCATTTGTTTGTTTTAGAATAATGTACTTTAATGAGTATTCATCTGCCTGTCAAGGTTATATGCATAAATAGTGTTTAAAAAACACTATCAATATAAGATCGTTTTCATATCAAAATAATATTCATAGTTAAAAAATCAAAAAAGCTGAATACATATGTACTCAGCTTTTTTATACTCAAATATTAATAATGTCTAACCAGATCACGTTTGAGAATTGCAATGTTAAACTTGACTGCCTTTTTCAAGTCGACGCTCAATTTCATCACGGATAGACTGAATTCGGTAATCAAAACTTGGATGCATAGGATCTTTTCCAAAATAAGTAACCGATTTAATGAGATCTATAATATCTATATCAAAATATGCTAATTCAGACATAAAATCAGCATCTTCTTTTAATTCCTCAACAATACGATCAATCGACGGTTGATACTGATCAGCAAAGTACTCAAAAAATCTTATTGCAATTGGCAGGCAATCGGTTGCTGCATGCTGATTAGCAAAATTATCAGCTTGCATCTCTTGGTCTCTTACCCACAATGTTGTCAGAACTCCTAAAGACAACCCCTGCAAACAATTCATGGCACCATAGCGCATCCACATTGCAGCACTGACAATATAATTTTTAATTACGTCATCGGCAAAGCATGTAGCAACTATTGATTCTATAGATTTTTTACATGCATCATCAGTTGATTCTTTGTATACCATCTTGATAATTTCAAGCGTCGTAAAACAACCAAGAGCCAAAACAGCTGCATGCAATGAATAATTAAGCTCAGCATGCCCTGCTTCATGTAAAAGAGCCCATTCTGTAAGATATAAAAAATCTAGTTCTTGACTAGAAAGCTCTTGCCCATTGATTTTTTTGCTATATACACTTTCAAGGTATATTAAATCTACTTGAGAAACATATATATTATTACCTCCCACGCCCCAACTAATTTTTTCTATTGAAATTCCATACCGCATGTGTAAAAAGTTTTTTTTATCTAAATGAGCTTGAGGGTATTTTACAATCATCTCTTCATACCACAATTGAGCATGAGGATACGAATGGCTTACGTAAAATTCTGCAGGTTGATCAGCATAATAAGGAATAAGATTGTATGCATAGTACGCCGCTACTAAAGATATTAAAATCGAAGCATTCTGCTTTTGTTCTGTCCATGCAACTGGCATTACAACGTGACAACTTATAAGCATCATTAAAAATGCTTGTAATTTAAAATTTTTCATAGAACGACACTTTTATTATAGTATGAAACTGCAGAACATCTTTGTATAATTATAGCCAAAAAATACAACCAGTCAATTAACACTGCCTGAGAAAATCATTACAATTCAAAAAAAATTTATCTAATATATTTTAAACAAAAAATGAACTCACTTTCATGAGTTCATTTTTTAATATCTTGTACAAGAATCAAATATATTTTTAAATTTTAGATGAAAATTTTAAATTCCAAAAACCATTCTTGAGCTCTAAAACGCATCTGCCACTGTTCATCAGCTAAGTCAACGGCAGCGCCTGTTCCAGTTCTTTGATACTCAGGTCCTGTAAAATCTCCTGCATTAAACCAGCGATAGCCAGTTCCAATTGCCCAACGATCCGTGTGACTATACTCAAGCCCTGCTTGAATTGTATAGGTAAAATTCTTACGAAGCGTATACTGATTTTCTGCAGAAAAACTTTCGTAGGGAGCTGAACCACCGGTAGAAGGTAGCCCTGTTGTTCTAAAATTTGTTATCAACAGATTACTCATCCCTATTGCAGCCCCTACCATTGGATAGATTTTTCCATCTGCAACATCCATATTCAAGTGAGGAATCCCTCGGCCAAGTAAATTGACGGTGAATAAAATAGGTGTAACGCTCAGGTCAAACTCCCGTGTATACGATGCGCCACCAGTTGTAGGAGTCTGAAACTGTCGATATTCAAAAGTTGAACGATTGGCAATGCTTAACTCAACATCAACGATATGTAAAAATTCACAACCTACAGCAAAAGCTGCAATAGCACAATTTCCTAATTTTGAATCATACCCTTGAACAGCCTGTGCCCAAGGCGGATACACCGCAACGACATGTGCCAACTCAGAGCACGAAACCCCTGAGCCAACTTTAATATAAAAAGAGTAATCTTGCTCGTCAGATGAGCAGTCAGTCATACCAGACATTAACGATGTGCACAGAATAAGTGCTATAAAAAAGCGTTTCATAATCATTCCTTTTTAAAAAATCATGCCAGTTCTAGTGAATTTAAAATAAATTTTTGAGTCATCTGATGAAACAATCAGATTAAATGTTTGATTAAAAAAAGGATTAACCCCAACTTTTGTTGTTGCTACCACGGTACAATCAGTCACCATGGAATTAATAATGCTATCTAACTCTAAGTTAATTAAAGTTGTTGGTGTAAACCATGTTACAATTAACCCACTATCTGCAACTAAATAGTTAGATATATCGGTAAAAATTCCATCTGCAGTTTGCATATTCAAAAACGAAGCTGAACATGTTCCAACAGGAATATTATTAGCATCATAAATCTGAGCTCTTCCTGCAAGATACGACGAAGCAATCGTCGTACTACTTCCTGAGACGTTTGATGTTGGAATTTGAATAAAGCTAACTGCAAAATCTTCAATATATAAATAATACGTAATGGTTTGCGGTTCAATGAGCATAGAACCAAGCATAGGTTGTACATACTGCCACAAACTCATACATAGTAATAAAAAAAATCGTGTGTAACGATTAAAAAAAACCATTATTGTCATCTTTCTTGGTAAGGTTATGTAGTCACGACAATTACAAAAGCTTGTCATGCTTTTATTATGCTGAGCTACAGATATTTTTGCTATTTTTTAACATACGAGAAGTATGTACAAAAAAACTAAAAATACAACACAATAATCATTCGTGAACTTTCTTATTAAACTAGAAAAAGATAGCGAAATTTTTCCTTTAAAATTGCTACGATATAATTTCAATGAAAAAAATAGACCTACTTTTAACCTTCATTAAAATTATGGCCCCACACATTCCAAATAGATTCATCTTATTTAATCGCAACGCTCACACTGTGCGGACTTGAAACTTTTCGTTAAAGTAATTTGAAAGAGCAGCTCAAATTTAAAATGATATAATCATTAAAATTTCCCTCTTAACGTACGTATAATTATTTATTTAAAAATCAAGCTGAAAATCTTACATTTAAAGCATTGTATATCTTGCCCAATCAGACTTTATTATTAAATTTTTTTGTCGATGAAAAATAATTTTGTCGACAAAAAAGAATTTTGCGATAAAGTTATATTGAAATAAAACATATTAATTTATAATAATTAAAAAATAATTCATGAAAATTTCAAAAAACCAATCACTAAAATTGCTGTTGATGCTTTGCACTATCTGCTCGTCTGTATGTTACTCTGACAAAGCTGATCCAACACTCAATCTTAACAACTCACACAAACTCATAGAACTTGCATCAGCCCATATAGTATCGCGAGCTATTCATATCGCTGCACTTATAAAGGTAGCAGATCATTTGATCGATGGACCTTGTAACATATATGATTTGGCAAACAAAACGCATACCAATGAAAATGCTCTGTATCGATTACTTCGGTTACTTGCCAGCAATGGCATATTTCATGAATCAGAGAACAGATTTTTTTCACTAACACCTTTAGCCGAATTATTGGTTTCAAGCTACCCCAATTCATTGCAAGCATGGTTAGCAAATCACGACGGCGATGAAAAGCGATGGCGATCGTATGGGCACATGCAGTATAGCATTGAAACAGGAAAGCCTGCATTTAACCACATTTTTGGACAAGGTTACTTTAATCTTATTGCACAAGATCCTAAATTAGCTGTCTCTTTTGACGAAGGAATGCGCAATCTTTCAGAAAAAGAAGATCAAGCTATTGCTAACTGCTACAATTTTGCACCTTATAAAAATATTATGGATATCGGTGGAGGTAAAGGAGGATTATTAACAGCAATTGTAAAATTAAATCCTTTCATGCAAGGCATTGTATATGATTTGCCGCATGTTGAAATATCTGCAAAAGCATACTTAGCTCAGCAAAATATTGAGCAATCAATTACATGGCAATCAGGAAGCTTCTTTGAGCAAATTCCATTAGGTCATGATCTCTATATACTTAAAAGAATATTACATGATTGGGATGATGAGTTGTGTATAAAAATTTTATCAAATTGTAGAGCAGCTATGAACAATACAAGCAAATTGATTATTATTGAAGCAATTGTTTCTTCTGGAAATACTCGTGATTTCTCTAAGGATGTTGATTTGGCTATGTTAGTTATTTTTGGTGGCAAAGAACGTACAAAAATCGAATGGGAGAGCTTATTAGATGCTGCAGATCTAAAACTTGTAAACATTCAACAAACTCAATCTATGCTCTCAATTCTTGAAGTTGTTATAAAATAATAGGAAACTGAATGAAAAAATCAATTGAATTCAAATTAGAAAACTCTCTTTCACAACAATGCTACGAACAACTTCAACAAGAAATAGTTCAAGGCATTTTGCGTCCTGGAGAAAAATTAAAAGTTATACCTATCACGCAACGTTTTAATATTGGACAAAGCCCTGTTCGAGAAGCTCTTTCTAAACTTTCAGCGGTTGGACTTGTCTGCATGGAAGAAAATAAGGGATTTTCAGTAGCAAAAATATCAGAGCAAGATATTCGCGATGTCTACAAAGTATTTACTCACATCGAAACAACTGCTTTAAGCTGGTCTATAAAATCTGGGGGTGAACAATGGCAAGCTGATATCGTAGCAGAGCTTTACAAACTTTCTCTCGTTGAATGTTCTGAACAAAAAGTAGCACATACTTTATGGGCTGAACGTAATTATCATTTTCACCTTGCTCTCATAGCTGGTTGTCAATCACCACTGCTTTTAAACATTCGCCATCAAATATATATGAAATTTGATCGATATTGCCAAATGTCATACCAATTGTCACAAAGCAGTTTGCATAACAATTATGAATGTCACAAACAATTAGCCGATGCTGTTCTACAAAGAAATATAAAAGAAGCAAAAAAATTAATGGCGCATCATATTAACGCTCCACGAGAAGAGATTATTAAGCTTTTCCAACAGCACAAAGCTTTTTAATAAAAATTTAATTTAAAAAACGAGTAATAGGAAATAATTATTTTAGCTCCTATTACTCGTTTTTTAAATATATGCCATCTAGCAGATAGGTGTTTATAAAATAATAGGTTATTTTACAGGTTTGCTAATATGACTATAAAATAAAATTCGTATTATGTTATTTTGAATCTTTATCATAATCCTCTTTTTTAACAACCACCCCACCAATAACATTCCCTGTAAGTTTGCTATTACAATCTACTACAACCACACCATTTCCTGCTGCAAAAGTAATATTGCCGATTACAGTACTACTGTTTTCTAATATGACAACTTGTTGATTATTGTCACGAGTAATTTTACGAATTTCAATAGACTGAGTCGATGTTGCATCAAAACATACTTTATTTGAAGAAATTGTTAATGTACCTTCAAATATATTATCTTTGCCATTCAAAGACCCATTAATATGAGTATTACGATGTACCGTACATTTTTCAAGGTTGGCTGATCCATTAACATGTAATTTATTTAAATGAGCCTGAGTTGCATACAAACATCCATGTATAGTTGCACAATCTGTGACTTTGGTTTCATTCAGGTTTATCAAACCACTTGCATTAATGTCTTTAACTATTTCATTACCATATTCACAAACACCTGAGCTAGAAGATCCCTTTGAAAAGGTACATCTAAAATCTTTTGGATAGGTAAAAACCATACACAAACTTATTATTGCCAATGCCATTAAAAAATGATTACGTATCATAATGTTTTACTTTTTCATGTAATTTATTTTAAGATTATTTCAGTATTTTTTTACGTAAATGATTAAAATTATACTCCATACATATATTATGCTTGAACGTTTTTCTTATCTAAAACAGCTTGATTTAAACAATATAAACGATATGACTCAATGCATAAACAGACCAACCATAACGCTGTAACTAAAAACACTCCAGTCTCGTTCATAAATTTTTCATACGATAAAGATTCAAAATTAAGCAAAATATTTGATATATACTTACACACCCTAAAACAGATCATAAACACAAGTCCCAATATACTCAGCTTAATAGCAATGGTACTTTGCCGTAGGTATGCAAAAGCAAATGAAAATATATACATAACAGATAAAGTATATAGCAAAACTATTATAGAAACTTTAAGAGCAATCATCATACTCGTGCATACTGCATATGGAATGAATGTAAATCCAAGCATAGCTAGCAAGCTAAAAGTCCACAAATAAATCCAATTACTCCGTATTGCAAGTGCAGCTTGCTTTGAATATTCATCATTTTGTAAATAATTTTCATAATACTTAGGTTGATTATCCCACTGCTTCAATTTAACACCAAAAAAATAAAGTAAGTGACCTATAAAAGGTATAAAAATCATCGCGCAAAACCATCTTCCTCTTTTTTCAAATTCCCTGTTAAAGCAATCGATCAACATCCATAGAGCAAATAAAAACCAAAGCAGCCCTACAAATCCATAAAAATTATCCCAATCTAATTTTGTAGAAAAATTAGTATCAATAATAACCCAGTTACCGTTACTACTTTGCTGTAAAACAAAATAGTTAGAAAATCCTTCACGAGACCAACGCCCGTTAGCATCAACTTCTTGAAACTTATAATAACCATTTATTTTTATAGCCTGAGGCATAATTTCAATACCACAATTATCTATAGAGTATAAAGAGAATGCGTACTGCATATTTCTTGTTGTAATCATATGAACAATATCGTCTCTTAGCTTTATTTGATTACGATCAATAGATGATAACAACAATGATTCTTGCTTAGAATTAAAAGCATTCATAAATAGGGTCAATGTATCAATACATTTTTCAATATTAATAATATCTTTTGCAGTAAAATGAGAGCTCAGGTGATCCTTGAATGAAGCTTCTATCGACATAAACATCGAAAAGCACATGCTGATGACTATGAAAATTTGCATACTATCCTTATATAAAAAATTGGGCGTTTATAATTAATGAGTTACTTTGACGCAAAGCTATTAAAGATTAACAAATATCTATGAAATTACATAGATTGTTATAAACCATCAGTTGCAAAAACCAAATTTTTAATATGATATCTTGTACGAAACTTTTATAAAAAGTCCGATTTACAGTTTATTATGTATTTATAAGATGAATATGCACGCAACATCACCTCTATATTCATAATTTTACGAAAAAAAATGAACTCACTTTCATGAATTCATTTTTTATATAATTTGTTTAATTTTTTCTAATCTTGTGATGATCTGCGTACAATCTCGTCTGCAATCATTTGAGCTTGAACTTGAGTCTGTGGATGTTTAAGACTTACAACTCCTGCTTTTGTTAAATTATTAAAATATTGCAAACCACTTTGTAATATTTTAATATCTGCTGCTTGGCTGCATGCAAACTTATTGGCCTGGATAGCTTGATATCTTGCATTATAAAGACATACGGCAAGACAAGCCCACATAGCAATAGATACTTCTATGTTTAAAGAATAAGTTGGAAAATTATTTTTATAAAGAGCTAAAGCTGCTACTGCTGCAGGAAAAACAGCTGCTTCGCACATCAAACGCTTTGCATAAGAATTTTGTTGCAAATAACCTGCTACATTCAATAATATAAATTCTAATATTCTACTATTATTAATATCATTTTCAGTCAATTCAATGCCTTCTGCTTTTTTCTTATAAATATTATTAATTATTTCTAAATCACCTCTGTAACAACAAATTTGATTATAGGTACACTCTAAACATCCATAACAAGATACATAATTATCAAATACTCCGCGTTTTTCAAATAAAAAAGGTACTTCTTTTAAATGCGCATCAGGATATTTTATAATCATCTCATCATACCAAACTTGCGCATATGGATACTTACTTTTCACATAAAAACTTTCTGGAGTCATATATGAAGATATAAAATACGAAGTAAGACCTAGAATGGTTACCGCTATAGGAGCTCCTACACCAAAAATTAAAGCCGGCAATTCAAAATCTATTTCATTTTTTGGATTGTGATTAAAATCATAATGAGAAAACAATTCTTGACTGGAACATATCATTGAACAGAATAAGCCTATAATTAGGCATATATTTTTTAACATACAAACCTTCTGCGCTATTTTTTTGTTTTTATTGTTGGAATAATCTAGAATAAAGTACAAAGCCCTTAATGGTATATTATTAAAGACTTTGCACATAAAAAATTATACTCAATTAAAAGAAGAAGAACGAGTAAATATATTTGAATTACCATAACATGGTCATGAAGTAAGATTCATTATAAGAATGTTACACAAAGATAGTGGAATAATTTGTCGAGAACTTAGTCGAAATGAATTCATTTTTAATTTTAAAAAATTTATAGACAATGACATCTTTAGATATGTTTCTTACTTGCTTAAGTAACGATTCCGCTAGATAAGAAGATATAATTTCATGCTTTACACCATCTATAATTTCGATTGGATTGGATAATCCTATAAAAACACATACCGCATGAACTGCGTCTTCAAATGTAAAAGTTTGTACTTAATAACTTGTACAACACAAAACTGCTATCAATATATTTTTTTGATATATTACAAACAAATATAATAGTATACTTCGTGATTTCTTAATAAATATTATTATGTCAATGCTGTGTATATTGAAGGGCCTGCCCTATGATTTTCTTAAAAAGAGCTAATGAAGTTGCTTATAAACAAGATGGATTTAGAATTCTTGTTGATCGTCTATGGCCCAGAGGCATGTCAAAAGAAAAAGAACATCTTGATTTATGGCTTAAAGAAATTGCTCCCAGTACAAAGTTACGAAAAGAATTTGGACATGATCCTGTAAAGTGGGCTTGGTTTAAAAAAGAATATAAAGCAGAACTCAATAATAAAATCGAATTACTCCAACAAATTAAAGACATTCTTAAAAAACATACAACCATTACATTAATTTATGGAGCTAAAGATGAAATTCATAATAATGCGATTGTTCTTAAAGAAATTTTAGAGCAATACTAATTTTATTTTTTGCATCTTGTAAGAGCTCTAAACTCTTTTTGAGCAGACTTGCTATCAACACCAGGTAGAGAATATGGACTATCATCTTGAATAGAAAAGCTATCAATAGATGTTTCATCATTTTCTACATCTTTAATTCTATTATCTATCCAATCAATAATTTCAGGTTTAATAGCTAAACGATGATAATCTTTCCAATAAACATATTCTCTTGGTATAACGCCATCATCTCTTTTTTTTATTTCTTGAAGAGCTGCTATGCCAAGCATATTTTTAATCTCTCGAATTATTTCAAGTCTATTTAAAATAATAGTAGTAAATTCATTATAAAAAGGCTGAATACCTCTATCTTCAGTATCAATAATAGTCAATATATTATGGTTCTGTGCATCTCTTATAATATTACGACCACCCCACCAATCTAAAAACCCAGTTTCTTCTACAAATAAAGTTAAATCTTTGACCTCATCAAGTGATAACGAATCTATAAATGAATATTTATCTGTATGATTATTTTCAGCAGGTTCAATACCATTAACAGCAATGATCCAACCTAGATCATCATCTTTAACTAAAGACTTTTTTGCTACAGCAATATAAGTAAGGTTATACTTATTAATAACTTGCTGCATTTTCAGAGCATTTGTTAATCGATCTATATGATAACATTTTTTATACAAAACAGTCTGTGAACTGAATGGAAATGATTTTTTTTGTGTCATGATATTGCCATCTCCACCACAAGAATATTGCAATATTACACTGGTAACGGCTGGAAACCATCCACTACTTTTTTTCAGAAGGGCATCAATTTCCGTACAATGAGAGAATACAGCAAGACGAGCAAGATTTGGATATTCTTTAGGAAGAGACTTCAGTTTATTAAGTCTGGCCAAGCATAGAGTAGCTTGGCCAACTTTATTTTCTAGCTCTTCATGTAAATTTTGATAACGCTCATAACCATCTTGTGTGATGATAATTGCAACATAATTTATCAAAAATAAAAAAAGTTAATTTTTTTCATGATTATCTTCATGTATGGGCATCACAAAATGCAACATTTTTTTCATGCTTTAGCCTCATTATTTAAAAAATTTAAATTATTGAAGCAGCTTGTACACAATCAACTTTTTGCCATAACCAATATAATTTTTCTAAACACTCACTATCTTTTTTATGTTTTTGAAGAAATACCTTAACAACCCCAGGCTTTTCTTTGCCTTGTAATTCCATCATCATAGATATTGCTAAATGTTCAGGTAATGTTTTAAATTGTTCTTCAAATCCCAAATGTATTAATTGAATACGGATATCATTAAGTAACCCAAAATGATGCTCTCCCCCAAAAATACCTATTACAATATCATAATTAAGAATTTTACAAACATCATTACCAAAATAGGCACTCTTAGTAGTTTGATTTCTTATATTTTTCCCAACCAAACAGCCCATAACTCGTAATTTTGGTATTGACCTCGTAAAGCTCATTGCATGTAAAGAAATATCAAAAAATAAAATACCCAAAAAATAAATTAATTTTTTCATTGCATAAATCCTATAAAATAGAGTAATACATAGTAATTAAATATAACGAATAAGTGAATTGCGCACCCAGGCCTAAAGATCAGGTGCTTCTGTAAATGAAAATTATGACTTTTAATTTTATTGATTTTTAATATAATTTTGAACTTTTTCCTCAGAAACAACTCCTACAGTTTCTGAAAAATATCCATCTGCCCAAAAACTATCTTCTCACAAAAATTTTTCTAACTCAGGAAATTTTTTTCGAATTATTCGACTTGATACACCTTTTAATTTACCAACAACATCACAAACTCTATCTGTTGGCTTCAATCGAATCATCAAATGCACATGATCTTCTTGAATATTTAATTTTTTTATTTTCCATTCATTTACATCTACACATTGTTCAAAAAGCTCTTCTAATCTAGCTTTAATAGCTCCTTATAATATTCTTTTTCTATATTTTGGAATCCATACTATATGATACATATATCTGTATTTCGTGTGACTGCCGTTATTATATCTCTTCATATTTCTAATATGCCAAAGAATCTGCATTTCGTAACTTCGTTGCTCAAATCCCGCCTGAATGTACTCGATTCATCCCCGGCCTTAAAAGGCATCGAAGGAGTTTTCTCTCGTTTTTAATAAAACCGATTAAAGTTTAAGAAGGAAGCTGTAATGCATTACCTAATACAAGATACAATTTTTAACATTTTTTTAAAGATATTATGTAAAAATGAAGAACCCCGCAGCAGAGCTGGCGGAGTATCAAACCAATAAAAGGAAGTAGAGCTTTGGGGAATTAAACCCGACTAAGATTAAAGATTAACAAATATCTATGAAATAAAGTTACATACAATTTATATATTAATTCATACCCCGCAAAGTAATTTTAAATCTTGCAGGTTTTTTTATGTCTCTTTCATTTTCTGGAATTTCTAATAATTCAAATTCATCAGATGTATTATCTAATAAACTATGGACAATAAGTTCTTCACAAAACAGTAATTGATATTTAAGTGATTCTACTACAAATTCATATACCTCAAAACCTTGATATTTTTGCTTATCGCCATAATTTCTAAATCTTGGTCTTATAAGATTTGCATTTTCATCTAGCGTATAATTAATAATTAAAGCATCTGAAATTTTCAAGTGTTCAATCTCATTTCTCAAATTATTAACAGTCTCATACCAAGGCTTATAAGTTTCTAATGTTTTTATAACATGATGATCATGAGCTAATTGATTTTTAATTATTTTTATAATAATTCCCATATTGTCACCATTAATATTCTGCTTAAAAATAATTGCCATAACTTTTTGTAATTTTTTAAAAACATTATTTGAATAATTTAAGAAATTATAAACCCCATTATTTAATAAAAAAGAAGGTAATGTGCCTTTTTTTATTAATTCTGATGCTTGCTGTTCAGCATTATCATGTTCTTTAATTACTTTTAATGCTGATTTTTCAGATGTAATCAAATCATTTGTTAGTTCAAACAACCATTGCTTAACTTCATCTTTTTCATTTTGATTAAGTTTATCATTTGAAATTAAATTTAAAATCTCAGACAACCCTAAAATAATACGCGCATTTATTTTATTAGATGAGCCTTCATCAGAAATTTGCTGCCACATCATAATCATTAAGGTCCTTATTTTAAAATATTTTAATTTTACGCAAAAAAAATGAACTCACTTTCATGAATTCATTTTTTTAATTATAATGGCGGCAGTCACTGTGTACACTTCGAACTTTTAGGTGGAGTAATTTGAAAGAACAACTGATGTTTAAAACAATCTAATCATTAAAAATCAAAGAAATAATATTAATTTTTTTCTTTGATTTTTATAAATACACAATTCTATAGATTGATCTTTGTAAATAAAGAGTGACAACTATGGAACCTTTTTAAATTGAAGCTGCTTCGGTCGTTATTAATTTTATTTATTATTTTATTAGCTAAATAATTATGTTCGCACTACATAATGAATATCATTAGCTGTAAATGATGATCCATCTGCAAGATCTCTATGTATAATTTTGCCTGCAACTTGCAGAGCAAAACCTGTTATTTGGATGCTTACATATGATAAATATTTTGCATCATTCATAATAGCTATACCCTCACGAGAATTAACAACAATTTGTTGATAACCAAAGAATGTTTTTGTGCTGAATAAGTTTTATTATAATTATGCAATGATGATCGTACAATATATGCAATATCATTCACTGTGAAGACAGTTCGATCAACAATATGTTGGGTCTTAATAATTTCATTAGTAGTTTTAAAAAATTTATAGACAATGCCATCTTTAGATATGTTTTTTACTTGCTTAAGCAGCGATATTGCTAAATAAGAAAATACAATTTCATGTTTCACACCATCTATAATTTAGATCAGGGTGGATAATCCTATAAAAACACATACCGCATGAACTGCGTCTTCAAACGTAAAAGTTTGTACTTGATAACTTGTACAACACAAAACTGCTATCAATATATTTTTTTAACGTTCATACCTACCTTATAATTTTTTATTAATTGCTTATTTTTTTGACGTTCAATTTCATCATGAATAATAGATGCTCATATTGAAAATTCTGGCTATTTTGGATCACACCAAATATCATAATACCATAATGAACTCACCTTTACGTGAATTCATTATTAAGTACTAACAAACTGACCCGTCATTTTTTTAGCACTTACCTTGAAGTGTTAATTATTTCAACTAAATCAATTTATATCCAGGAATTATCATCCATATCTATACCGTATAAAGAGTTAATTGCTTGTTCTTGCATCACAACATTAGTAACGTTACATGCAATAAAAATATTATTTTTCTTAGATTTTAATTTTGCAATATAATCGATAATAAATTCATCACGAATTCTGCCTACTCGACGAGCTAATACATTCATTCTAGATTGAACAAGTAAAGGATTATGAACATCATAAAACCATTGCTCATCAGCTACATCAAGGTCTTTTTCAAAAATCTTACGATGTATTTCTTTCATTCGATCAAAACTGATTCCAGTATTATAGCTATCATAAAATTTTTCAAATTCAAGATCTAAGCTACCTTTTTTGCGATTACCAAAAAAATTCCCTGTCTGCTGCATTTTTTTATTTTTTTTATATCTATAAAAAAGTTGGCCAACATACGCAAAATCTCGATAGACGATCTCATCTTCTAAAAAATCTTTACTTAATTTAACTTTCAAATATTTTTCATCTGGTTCTAAACACAAAACTGTTATGTTCTGTTGATGCGCTAAGAATTTAAGCAAGCCACCTTTAGTATCAGACTTCATTATGGCATCATGCTCATTATCATAAAGACTGTGCCGCGATCCTTCAATTAAAACAACACATTTTTCACCACCAGTTTGTTTTAAAAATTTATTCCAAAACTCTTGTAATTGAAAACATTGATAATTTTCAGACTCGTAAAGGTCATTTACTCCCAAGCAAAACAAGCTCAAATTATTAACTTTCAAGGAGTAATAATATGAACTATATTGTTTAGTATTAGCATAATCTTCATACGACATAATCAAAGAATGTTTTTTACCGGCATAAACTGATGCGTTAACAGTTATCATCATAGCTATGCTATAAAAAATAAAATTTCTCAACTGTTTTTTCATTAAAATCCTCATTATTTTTCTACAATTCTATACGAACCATAAATTCTAAAAATGTTATTTTTTATATCATGAGGATCTACTGATAATGTCAATTGAACTTCAACGTCTTGGCATTGATTATTTTTTAATCGATCCCAAGATACTGAACAACCGCCATTCGGTCCACCCATCAGAAATTTAAAATCTAATGAACCTTCAGCAACGTTATCAGAAACTATACACATATTTAAGAAAGCTCCATTGTCTTGCGATCGGCTGCCAGACGCATTCACTTCTACAATTTCAATTTGCGCATTGCCATTTAAACAATTGAATAAACTACCATCTACAACAATATTTTTATAATTTTCAACGACAGCATCATGTAATTTTACTTGTTTATAAGCTAAAACATTAAAATGCCAATCATTAACAACATCAACAACTGCTAAATTATATGGAGTCTTATTCACAACAGATCCAATAATTATTCGAGGTAGGCCGTTTTGTCGACGAGTTGGTTGTAATATCTTGTTTTCGGAAACAGAATCATCATTTGAATCTGTACGAGAAACAGAAATTGCTTGATAGCTATCGTTATCTTTTGCATTATTTTCATTACTACAGTCCACAGGAAGCATTGAATATATAAATATTGTTCCACAAGTTATAATAACTGCCCCTGGAAGCCATGTATTTATTCGATCGAGCCAGGATTCATTCGCATCTATTTTTGTCGATGTAGCAAGAAAAATACAAAATAATATACCATATAAACTTTTCATAATTTTTTTTCTTGCATGTATCAATCCTTATAATTTTTTGTTAATTGCCTAATTTTTTGCGTCGTTCAATTTCATTATGAATAATAGATGCACGTGTTGAAGGCCCTGATTCTTTTGGATCACGACAAATATCATAATACCATTGCGAAACAGTACTAGAATAATAGATCGCCCATGGTGTTTTTATATCATTTGAATGATCTTCTTTTCTATTCACAAATGCTTCAAAAAATAATACTGTCCGCTCTAAAATATCTATATCCGCATATCTACAAGCAAATTCATATTCTTGAGGTTTTTGAAATATAAAAATAGTTGAAGACAAAATATAAGCCGCTACAAGTTCACATCCAAAAATATTTCCATTGCGCTCATCCATTTTTGCATGAACTACATCATCCCATGTAGAAATTAAAGATCGGCTATTACTATCAACTTTTAATGTTTTCTGAGATGAATAATATTTTTTTGCACTCTCATCAGTAAATTCTTTATATAAAACTCTTATTGCTTCTAATCCAATAATTACTCCAAAAGTGTATAAATATTTTTGAATCATATGATTATATTCAATTGTTCCTGCTTGACAAAGTATCATAAATTCCTGAACATCCAAAAATAACAATTCTTCATTCGTCAGGGCTTGACCATTAATTTTTTTCTTATAGAAATCATTAATATTTACTAAAATAGTTGATGGACAATAAATTTGATTAAAGGAAGATTTCCACCCTTCATATTCATCTCGTGCATAGCTTCCACGCAATAATTGCTTTGTGTCAAAATGAACTTGTGGATATTTTTTAATAAGATAATTATACCAAGCTTGAACATACGGATATTTTTCTTCCATAACAAGCAAATCTTTTTGCCCCGGTAATGTAGAACAATATTGATATATTGCCGCACTCATTATTCCGGCAGTTGCAATAGATATAACTATTTCTGCTTGCTTACTTGCTGAGAAATTTTTATCATAATCAGAATAGGATAAAATCTCCCCTGGGATACTTAAAAAGATAATACTACAATACATATTATTATAGAATTTTGATCGTTTCATGTAATTAACTCATGTTTTAATTTTTTATTGATTTGTGACAACTATAGATTATCAAGAAATGGCTCTCAAAGCATCTATAATTATTTTGTTAAATTTATTTATCGCTAAAAATACATTTCTTACACGAACAAGGTCTTAAGCTTGTTTTTTAATTCTTCAATTTTTTGAGTCAAATAACCAAATTTTGTATAAAAATCTTCATCATTAAAATATTGATCTCTTGCTTCTAATATTTTAATAACAACTTTTATTTCATCTACATCAAGACTCGATGCTTCTAACGGATTATAATCATTCCATTTTTTAAAGAAAATCCTATTATCCATAATAATCATTATTTTAGATAACATATTTTCTAAAAACTGCTTATCGCAAGAAAATGAACTGTCATAATCAACATCACTTATTTCATAGGTTAACTCATTGATAAAGTTATACATAACATTTAAATCATCCTCAGATATCACATTAAACTTCATGCCAAACTGCCAATATTCAATTTTGCCTATTAATGCATCAATTTCTAAAAATGAACCCCCAATTCTCGTCTCAACATCCCAATCTTCAAAATATAGTGACAATAATTTTAAAGATTTTATAAGCACAGCAACTTCATCTTGATTCAATCTTAATCTCGCCATTAAATCACCAGCACCCCACTTGCTGACAATTATTTTATTTTCTAAAATATTCTGAATATCAGATAATATATTTTCTAAAAATTCTTGATTTTGAGTTTTCGACAAAATAAGACGTAACTCTTGAAAAAACTCGTTTAAAAAATAATTCATAAGAATTACTTCATCATCTGATAAATTATCGCAAGGCATCTGCGATAATAGTTCTTCTATTTTTTTTTGCGTTAATTTAAATTCATACGTTGCAATATCAGCTTTACCGTCATGACTTATATCGTTCATATACTGAGAAATCGCTTGTAATATTTTCATAACCATTTTAATTTCATGTGCATTAAAATAAGATACTTGTATTGTAACATTCATATTATTGACACTTAAATACTTACAATACATTCTGTGATCTACTACCATATTTAATTTATGCAATATATGATTTAAAAAATCTCTATCTCGAGAAAAAAAATTTTGAAAGTCAATATTCCACAACCCATTACAAAACTCACTCATAGTATTATTCATAATAACTAATTCTTTATCTGAATAATTATAAAAAATCATACATACCATCCATCTTAAAAATAATTACAATATTATCTAATTTATTTAGTATCATAAAACTTTTGTATTCCTTCTTTTGGTTGATAAGCAGTTCCTCCATCCGGCGCGTGTTGATTATGAACTATTAAAATATTAGATGCTTCCTGATAATAAATATTTTTACCGCATTCAAATTTTTTATGATTCGGACAAATCGATTTTCTATACAAAGTTTGTGGATCTTCTACAACATTCTGAAGGTGTTGTTGCAATTGCGATCTTGTTCTAATAAAATAATGATTATCTAATTGATTAATTTCATTTTGTAAGTCATTAATAATTGGAACTAATAATTGAGTATCATGCTGATTTTCACGAGCAATTGTAGCTACAATTGGAATTCCATTTTGCTCTACGGCTAAATTCAATTTTATTCCTAATTTTCTTCTATCTACAGGACTTTTACCTGTTTTATTTCCTCCCAAAGGAGCTTTTTTATAATTAGAATCTATCGATTGATCTTGTCATTTCAAGCCAGTTGTTCGATCATAATGCATTAAAATTCTCTTCCAAATTTTTTGAAAGGCACCTAATTTTGCAAGTTCAACAAATCGATGAAAAATAGTTTTCGATGGTCCAAAACATAATGCTAAAGCATCTCATTGGCAGCCAGTTCTCAGTAAATAATACATTCCAGCAATAAGCGCTTTCATTATCTTTTTGAGGTCTGCCAGTTTTTTTGAAGGCATATTTTGCGCGATAAAATTTAAAAATTCTTGCAAAAGTATTTGAGGTATGAGATATTTTTTTGGAATAATTTGTTCATAAGAAAAATTCACGTAAAAACTCCCTTTTGATCTTGTGGTTATGTTTCAAAAGGGAGTTTATTTTTTTATTAATTTTTTTCAACTACTCGAATTTTCAGACAGACTCTTAATATTTCATAACTTTTTTTAATAATTTTTTCTACATCTTGATATGAAATATATAAATTTATATAATGCATCTCAAAAAATTTTATTTTTTCAGAAATTGCAGAATCATAAGTTTTATGTTCATTTATATATTTAAAAGATTTTTCTAATTCAAATAAATCTTGCCTGCATAAAATAATAGCTTCATTATCTGCATTTAATCGCTGACCAATAAATGTTGTAATAATCGTTCCTATCATTCCAAAAATAAAACTAAACCAATCAAAAATCATAACAATCTCCAGGAATAATTTTACTCGTTAATTTTACGCAAAAAAAAATGAACTCACTTTCATGAATTCATTTTTTTAATTATAATGGCGGAGCTGACGGGACTCGAACCCGCGACCTTTCGCGTGACAGGCGAACGCTCTAACCAAACTGAGCTACAGCTCCACTATATCTTTTTATTCAAAACTTATAAAAACAGTATATCAAATTTTAACAATTCTCTACAACATTTTTATTTTTTTGGGGAAATTTCTATTAATTGAACTAATTTTAAATGGCTCCCCGGGCTGGACTCGAACCAGCGACCTAACGATTAACAGTCGTGCGCTCTACCAACTGAGCTACCGAGGAACACAATTTATGGTGGGCGATACTGGATTCGAACCAGTGACCCCCAGTTTGTAAGACTGATGCTCTACCAGCTGAGCTAACCGCCCATAAATTTATATTTAAAATTTCAAAAGTCTTAACTAGACAGATAAAAGATTAACCTATCTTAATTTAAAAGTCAAAAAAAAATTACACTTTTTTTATTTTTTTTAAAATTTATATATTTCAATTAATAATAGAGCAAAAATTACTGTAAAAATTGATATTTTACTGCTAAAAACTATAACTTTAAAATTACATATTTGCTTTTTATAGAGCTTATAATATTTCTTGCTCAAGTAACTTGAATGAGAGTAAGCTATACATAAATTATAAACTCACTACAAAATTATACAAGGAAATTAACATGTCAAAAATAAATGATTTTTTAAAAACCATGATAGGTATTTTTATTATCATATATATTGCACCATCTATTTTTTTTAGTCTGAAAAAACAATGGGCGTATAGCCTAGAAAATCATAATAAAATAGGCTATCTGTCTATTGATGGAAATATGTCACAGACATCATATTATAAAAAACATCTGACCAACTATTTTAAAGATAATTCTATTAAAGCAATTTTGCTCAAAATAGAATCTGATGGTGGGCCACTTGGTTCTTGCCAAGCGTTAGCGTATGACATCGAAAACCTTAAAAAAGAGTTTCCAAAGCCGATAATCTCCTACACAGAAAATATCTGTATTTCTGGAGCATATCAAATTGCCGCTGCAACCGATTATATTGTAGCAACAGGATCATCTATTATCGGTAATATTGGTATGTCGACAACCCCTGCTCACACCATTACAGAGCTTATTGTAAATAATAATAGCTCTTTGCCTCATGATGCAATCAAACATAATGAAATAACTGAGCATCAACAAGCAATGTTACAAAGCCTTGCTGATAATACGTATCAACAACTGACAAAAGAAATTGCAGCAAAGCGACATTTACAACTGAGCAAAATAGACCAATGGGGGCAAGGTAAACTATTTACAGGTCAACAAGCGTATGATTTAAAATTAATTGATGCGATGGGTTCAAAAACCACTGCAATTAATTTAATTAAAAAGAATATTATTCCATCCGATAGAAAAATCGAATGGGTTACGCCAACCTCTCAAGGCTTTATTGCAATATTATTTGATAATAATCATGAAGAAGATGCTGACCTTGATGGGCACTATCTGTAATAAATTAAACGGCTATAAGATACACAAAGTCCAACTGCTTTATATCAATGAGTGGTTGGACTGTTACTTTATACGCAACATCTTGAATATGAAAATTAAGAATCTTCCCCACTGCAAAGCCTTGCGGATAGACTAACCCTTGACCAGTCGAAATCAAAAGATCGCCAACTTGTAAGGTTTCATAATGCGGCACAAAATCAAACCCTGGAGCAAAACTATTATTACCTTCATAGATTCCAACTGATTTGGTTTGAGCGCACATTGCAGTAATTTTGCATCGTTTATCAGTTATTAAAGCTATCTTGCTATAGAGCGGATCAACATGAATAACGCGGCCAATAATGTTATTTTTATAAACCGCAATCATATTGCAACTGATACCTTTGTTTAAACCAGCATCAACCCAATAAAAATGACCTGCATCATCAAACGATCGTAATAACACTTGCGCTAATTGTTGGCCAGAAAAATCATACTTGGTTGCATAATCACGAATCTCTTGCGAGCATTGCTCAAAATTAAGCGTTGTTTCTAGACGTATAACCTGCGCTTGCAAATCATCTTTTTCTAGAACAAGTTTTGCAATATCTTGGTGCAATGCTGCAAGATTAGATTTTTGAGTGAAATATCGAGTTATCGGATCGGTAAAAAATCTTTGAACTCGTAAAATTGGATATAACACATAGGAGGAACTCAGTTCAGCCATACCAGGAGAAAAAAAGAAGAGCCGATTAATCATAAAGCAAAAAAGAAATATGAAAAAGAAACGAACGCACCAATCTTTTAATCCAAGTTCCTGCATGTAACTATCCTAAAAATTCAATCAACCCCTGCACAATTTCTTCTTGGCTTGTTGAAACAACAAGTTTTGAACGCATTGCTGATGCTGATGGGTGACCTTTAATATAAAATGGTAAATGTTTGCGGAAACAGTATAACCCTTTTGGCCCATAATGGTCGATCATTAATTGTAAATGCTTTAAAGCAACTTGCAATAACATTGCTTGCGATACATGATACTCTCTGCCAGCTGCGTTTTCAGCCATTTCAAGAAGTTTCCACGGCTTAGCCCAAATACCACGTCCAATTAAAAATCCATCAACGCCCGTACGATCGTAGGTTAATTGTGCTGTTTTAAAGTTCACAACGTTGCCAGAAAAAATAACTGGAATTTGTAATGCTTTTTTAACTTGTGCTGCAATTTCGTAATCTGGTAAACCTGCAAATTTTTGTGTTTGTAGACGCGGATGAATAGCAATTGCATCAGCACCACAATCTTGTACTAATTTTGCAATATCTAAAGCATTTTTTTCTTTAAACCCTGCGCGAATTTTTACCGTAAAAGGAATATCTAAGCACGATCTAAACTTTTTAAGAATTTTTTCGAGCTGATCTGGATGTGCCATTAACGCAGAACCACAGCATGATGATATAACGTTTTTTGCAGGACAACCCACGTTTAAATCAATAATATCAACGCCTGCTGCTACAATTTTTTCACATGCAGCTTCAATACAATCATCTGAACTTGCAGAAACTTGAAAACTTAATGGTCGTTCCATCTGTTCAAATTTTAATGCTAAGTGACCACCCATTGGAGTTAATATGGAGCGAACATGTCGCATCTCAGTATAGAGTAGTTCTCGTGTTGAAAATCCACGAACTAATTGTCGAAAGGGAGCATCGGTAATTCCATCTAATGGTCCGCCAATAAAACGAGGAACATAGATATTACCTATTTTTATATCTTCTTGCCAAAAACTCATTATGTTTAAATTTCTTTTTAAAAAACCGAAAATGACGACGGATATAGTAAGAATAACAAAATCAGAAAAAATTTAAATGTTTGGCTGAGCTACCATAGAAAATAAGGTCTCTAATTCTTTTATATTACTCATGAACTAACAGGCTGCAGAAACAATTGTCTAATTTTTTGTCGTGCATCTTTTTCAACTTTTATAGCGTTGCGTGGCAGCTCTTCCATTGCAAGACTGTAAGCAGTTTTATTCTCACAATGAGCACGATGCATATCAACTCCTGCATCAAGAAGCAATTTCACTATAGAAACCAAACCTAGATCAACAGCTTTATATAAAGGATCTATACAATCACCAACTGTATTATTTACATGATAACCAAGTTCAATAATTTTTTTAATAACATGCTCATGTTCATTGCAAACGGCGTAATACAAAACTTTTATGACATCCGATTGATTCATATCCAAACCTGGATAATCTAGAAGAGTTAATGCAACATCGCTTATTCCTTTTTGTAAAGGAGATTGAACAGCTACATCTAAAGGTGTATTTCCCATATTGTTTTTTACAGTAATATTCACATCGTGACGATTAAGCAATAGTAATTGAGTCATTTCAACCAGATTTCTTTCTGCAAGAGCATGCAAAGCCGTATTGCCAAGCCCGTCAATTTGATTAACATCACTTGTTGTAAGATCTAAAAGAAATTGAAATGCATCTCTTTTATTATTTTTTGCAGTATACATCAAAGGAGTTCCTTCTTTGCAACTATCTAAAAGATTAATATTTGCACCAAGATCTACCAGAAATTGTGCAATCTGCAGATTGTTTTTCTCTAAAGCTGCTATCAATAAAACTTGTCCTTGTGTGTTTTTATAGGACGACAAGTATGCTTGTAAGGCAGGTTGAAAAAAATCATACTGTAAAACATACGTAAATATTTTATTATCTATGGTGTGTAAGTCTGTACCATTTTTAATGGCATCTTCTATTATCGTAAAAAAATCAGTAGTCAAATGTTTTATTACTATATCTTGAGCTTGGTTAATAGTACTATCTAATAAAGAAACAGTTTGACCTGTATCTTCCTGCACCATCTCATACATATCATGATTGAGCATTTTGCCTAATACAAAATCTTGAAAACTTTGTCCAATCAAACCAAAACCTTCTGCTAAATCAGGATATTTTTGATTAAAGTTATCATCTTTCGTTACAATTTCTTTTTGGAATTGTGTTGCTACAAATTGTTGAGAACCATACGTTTTTTTCTCATGCGCCAATAACACAATGTTGCTACTGCAATAAAAACTCATCAAAAAAAACATAATGTGAGTACGTAATTTCATAAATTATTTTTTTCGATAATAAAAATTTTTTCTTGTAATTAGTATTACCATAACAAATGTTTCAGCTCGAAAACAATATAAAATAATTTTTAAATTTTCATCTCTTCGTGAAGTAAAAAATTAAATTACATAACATACACTATGCTTAAGCTTGAAAGCAGCTCAAGAATATTCATACTCATATCGACCATTATCAAAAAAATATTGTCGATTAATCTGATATTGCTGATTTTCCAAAGTATCTTTATTTGGGCAAGGTCTAAATGCTGTATTGTTTTTTATACCTGCTTTATCTAATATCTGCCAAACATGATAATATTTTTGACATTTTTTCACACAAGAGTTTCTTTCAGGCTGTAAAGCTTTTGATTGTACAACATCCAAAGCAGTTTTTTTATCTTGAATCATCATCGTAAAATCTATTCCATCCTGTAGCAACATATGAATAACAGGAATAAAGAAGGTAACTACTGCCTGGTGACCAAGCGTACGCCCATTCGTATCGTGTGAATTTTGATGATACAACGATTGAGAATGAGACTGAAAATATTCAACTGCCTGAACCAATCGATTATCTTTTACTTGAGAATATTGATAAGGATTGAGATAATGCTGAACAGGTTGATTACAAACAAGCATTAAAGCTGCGACTTCAATTTCATTATGATAGTTAGGTGAATTGGCTGCTTGCTGCATATAACAAAACAAATCAAAATGTTTCTTAGTTACCTGCATCTCATATAATCGAGACGGCGTAAAACTCTCAACATTCAAGGTACTACGAACTACATTATCAAGGTGCTGATAAAAAGGAGTCTCTTTTTCTGTACTTGAACTTGCTGCGTTATACTGATGAGAAAATTTATGTAGCCACAAATCTAACCGTAAATTTTCTTTTATATATTCAATATCATCGTGTTGCCATGAAACAGCTGCTCTTAAAAATTTCTTTTCTCGGTCTTGTTGCCATGCAACATAATCATTGTTTGATGCTTGACTAAAATTCTCTATGACCAAAAAACTCATCACAACTTGCATGAGATCTATTCCAACTTTATCTAATAACATTTGATTATTAAGATCAGGTATTGCAGCTAAAAAATCAGCATATTTTTTACAAGCTTTCACCTTTTTAGCTAATAGTTCCTGTACTTGAATAGCTGTTGTTTCTTGCTCAATACCTTGATTTGCTATAACCAATTGACACTTTACCAACATCAATACATGCACTATCAAAAATATTATTTTATTCATACAACCAACATATTATTATTTTAAAATATAGAATTTTTAATAAAAAAGAGGATCCACAAGGACCCTCTTTTTTTTATGTTTTATACTTTTGGATTTTTTTTATGCCAATCAGTAATTTGCTGATATGCATGACCTACTTGGAATAACTTTTCTTCTGACAAATGTGGTCCAATTAATTGCACACCAATTGGCAAGCCACTATCCGTAAATCCACAAGGAATTGATATTCCAGGAACTCCTGCAATATTAACTGCCGCTGTAAAGTAATCTTGTAAATCCATTTGTAATTTATTGTCATCGTAAGCACCAAACTTAAATGCTGGACAAGCTTGCGTTGGCATTAATAACAAATCAACATCTTTAAACGCTTCGTTAAATTCTCCACGAATTAAGCGCTGCACTTTTTTAGCTTTATTATAATATTTACCTGCATGAGACGAAGACAGTACATAGTTACCAACCATCATACGAATGCGAACTTCTTGTCCAAATCCATCATGACGAGTTTTTGTGTACATTTCTTCTAAATTTGCAATATCAGGGGCTCTAAAGCCATAGCGAACACCATCAAAACGAGCAAGATTTGATGCTGCTTCAGCACGACTTAATATAAAGTATGTTGCTGCTGCATAATCAAGTGCTGGTAACGAAATACGTTGTACCGTAACGCCTGCTTTTTCTAAATCTGTAATTGCTTGTTCTACTACTTTTTTCACTTCAGGATCTAACTCAGCTGCTTCTAAAGCGTTTTCAACAACACCAATACGCAATCCTGTTGGGAACTTACCTGTTAAATTTTCTGTATAATCTTTTTTTGCAAGATCTAACGTTGAAGAATCTTTTTCATCAACGCCTGCAATTGCTGAATAGACAAGAGCATTATCATACACCGTGTGCGTAAAAACACCCACTTGATCAAATGATGATGCGTATGCAATAACACCAAAACGAGATACTGACCCGTATGTAGGTTTTAAACCAACTAAATTACAAAATCCAGCAGGTTGACGAACTGAACCACCTGTATCTGTTCCCAAGGCCCATGGCACAAGCCCTGCAGCAACCGCTGCAGCAGATCCACCACTTGACCCACCAGGAACACGAGATGTATCCCATGGATTTGCTGTTTTACAATATGCAGAAGTTTCTGTTGAACTTCCCATCGCAAATTCATCCATATTTGCTCGACCAACAAGCAATGCGCCTTCTTCTTTTAATCGAGAAATTACGGTCGCATCATAAGCTGCTGTATAATTTTCTAAAATTTTTGAACCACATGATGCAATTCGGCCTTCTTGATTAATGTTATCTTTAATCAAACCAGGAATACCTGCTAAAAGGCCTTTTCCTGAAAAGCTTTTTAAAATTGATGCTTTATCAAAAACTTCAAGAGCTGATTTTATAGTAGGATCAATAACAGCAAACTGTTCTAAATAAAAATCTAAAACCTGTTCAGGTGTTACTTCTTTTTTTTCTATAAGCGATTTGATTTCTTGAATCGTAGCGAATTTTAAATCTATCATGATGTAGGTATCCTCTATTTTTCTATAATTTTTGGAACAACAAAGTAGTTATCTTGTGATTCAGGAGCTTGTTGTAAAATTGTCTGAGAATCAAATGAATTGACTATATCTTCTCGCTGGCGATTAACATTCTTACTTGAAGGAATATCGACATCTTTTGCCATGTCTTGAACGCGTACAGCATATTCAAGTACATCTTGTAGTCGTTGTACAACCGCATCGATTTCGTTATCATTAATTGTTAATTTTGTAAACGAAGCTATTTTCAAAGCTTCATCTTTCGTAATTTTGTCCATGATCTACCTTTTCGTAAAAAAAATTTTACTGCCTTTTTGCTAATTTTTTAATATACACAATACTCATCAAGCCGTTTCCGATGAAAAAAGAACTATAAATTATAAAAAATTTAAGAACATCTGATTGTATCGGCAATAATGACAATGCATATGATGTGGGCATAAAATAAAAAATAATGATACAAACTCTTGTTATCATAACTGTTTGCGCGTTAAAAGAGCCGCGCAATGCTCCAGATAATATTAATTGTAGCAAATCAATAAAGACAAATAAACTCAAAGCAGGAAATACTTGTGCTGCAATGCAACCAATTTCTTTGTTATGTCCAATAAAGTCTACAATCTGAACAGCGTAGAATGAACCAAACGCAAGTAAAACTGCAATCATTATCGATGATAAAAAGAGTACTTTGATAATATTTGCTTTAATATCTGACCATTTATGACTGCCAACATCATTACTCACTAAAAATGTAATAACTTGTGCAAATGCTGTTGCAGGCAAAAATACCATGCGTTCCATTAATTTCATAACCGAGAAATTTGCTAATGCATGTTGCCCTATTGGTACTAAAATTATCGATAACCACACATACGCCCATGCCATAATTGCTTTATCGATAACAATAGGAAACGATAACCACAGTAACTTCATAATCTCTGAAACACTTTGAGCGTCTGGTTTCATGCTAATTTCATACTTCTGGTTAGCAGAAAAACAAAAAACATAGATTGCTGCACACACAAGCATGACAAAATATTGAACTAAGTAAGCAACAGCAGATCCCTGTAACCCAAGTGCTGGAAAACCAAGTTTTCCAAAAATCAGACAATAATCAAAAAATATAAAAACTATCGAACCGATAGCAAATAAAATCATGGGAACAAAGGTGTTTTTAATTGATCGTAAAAAACCTATAAAAGCAAAACAAACAAACATAAAAAACATGGCAATTGCACGAATTCGTAAAAACGGCAAACCAAGATATATCATATGATCTGAAAAATTAAAAAATTTATAGATCCAATAACCACCAAGGTATACCGTGCAGCTAATAAGACCACCAACAATAACGCTTGCCCATAAAGCGTTGACAAATGATCGACCAACATCTTTATAATTTTTTAGGCCATTATGATACCCTGCCATAGCAACGGTACCAATAGACAAACCTTCAGCAACCTTCACAAATATATTTAAGCAATTATCAACAACTCCTGAAATGGTATAAATCTCAGTTGATTTTAAATGCCCAATAAAAAAACAGTCCACAAAGTATGGTAAAGAGTACAAAATCAAAGCAGTAATAAATTCTGGATAAAAATATCGTAAAATAGTTTTATACGACTGTCCTTGCTGCATGGTAAATAAAGATCGAATGACACCCAATCTTTGTTTATTCACCAGATTTATCCTTGAAAAAAACAAGTCTGCGTAACTTATGATCGACTGAATAACTTTCTTCACGGTCTAAAAATTGAGCTTCTCGTTGTGTTGCATTCCAATATTTTGATGCCCAATAAACTAACGTTGAATGCTTTAATGCTGATGAACCTTTAAACATTCTTTGTAATTCTTCAACTGATAACGAAGCTCGTGCAATAACAACATCAGGTGTTTGGTCATAGCCTCGTAAAAACGAACGCCAATCAAGATCGCACACTTCTACATCTTCAAGACCAAGTCGAACTGCAACTTCTTCTAAAAACGTAACTTTTTTTTGATTAACTTCGATTAATAATATCTGTAAATGAGGATACATAATCTTTAATGGAATACCTGGCAAACCACCACCAGTTCCAACATCGATAAGCGATGTGCATGCAGTAAGATCCATTTTTTCTGATAAAGCGAGCGCATCAGTGAAATGGTCTCCAACGATACTTTCAAAATCAGTAATCGCTGTAATGTTAAATTTTTGATTTTCTTGAATTAAATACGCTAAGTAGGATAAGAATTGCTCTTGTTGCTTTGCTGTTAAGGAAAATCTCCCAACAAAACTACCCCAAACTCTGTTTTCTTGTTCTGTTTTATTTTGTAATAGCATCTTTGTTTTTATCATTATAAAGATTAGAAGATTAACGTTGTTCAACATACCACGAATCAAGAAATATGTGTATTAAATAATTTCTTCACATACAACATTTTTTACAAAGAAGATAATAAAATCATAGCCTTTTTCAGAGTAAAATTGCTAATATGATTTTAATAGAAAGGATTCTTTAATGAAAAAATTAAATATTTTGTATGCAATAAGTTTTATGAGCTTACTTTTTCAGACAAATCTACATACAGCAGAAAGCGTCATTACTTTTTTTATTAAAAATGAACGCCCTGAAGTAAAATTAGACAATGACCCTGCGCTTGCTGAGTTTGTTTCTGGCAAACTGCCTCAGCCTTCATATGTTATTGGAAAAGATGATGAAATAAGCTCATCACGAATAGACGGAGTTCGTGGCATACCTGCAACGTACCTTGGTTACATTGCAACATCTGACAGAAATGGGCAAATCTCTTTCCCTCGCAAACAACAAAATGATACGATACATCTTATTATTACACCAAGAATCAATCCAATATTTATGATACACCCAACATTAGTTCATCACTGGGAAATTTTGCCATCGCAACCAGTTGAAATATACGAAATTACAAGAAAAAAAGATAAAAAATTAAATAGTTACTATTTTGACATTATCAATGTAAGTACAGCTATCAAAAATAAAAAATTTGATGAACAAAAAGCTGAAATGTATAAAAATATACTTGCGGGCAAACAAGCAATACCACTGAACACTATTACTATATTTGCTGACCCAAAAACTATTCAAGTCCCTACAGGAATATCACAAAACTACTACTCAACCAATTTTATATTACCGACACTTGTAGGGCGAGAAGTTGATACCAAAGAAAATTCACTTTACACGCTTTCAATAAAACAGTACTTTGAACAGGTAAACACAACAAGTAAAAGTGATGCTGCTCATTTAGCTACCATGATTGCAAATCAATAGATATAATGCGATTCATTGCATATAAAAAGGTTTTTTTAGTTTTAGAAAGATAAGGATATTTATGAAGCTTCAAATTGCTCTTGATTTATTAGATTTACAAAAGTGTCTTGATGTTGCAAAATCAGTTGAACACTGTGCAGATAGTTTTCAAATTGGACTGCCGCTTTTGTTACAACATGGAGTTCATATACTTGAAGAGTTTCGCACTGCTTTTCCTGATAAAGAAATTTTTGCAGAAACACAAATTATTAATCATGAGCAAGATATTGCTTCAATGTGTCTAAAATCTGGTGCAACATGGATCTCTGTTATGGCAGGAACAACAAAAGAAGCTATTCATGCTGTCTCAGGGCTTGCAAGCCAAAAAAATAAATTTGTCATTATGGATCTTTTTAATTCAAATTCAATTGGCCAGTCTGCCATGGACGCTAAAAAGCTTGGAGTTGATGCTCTTTTATATCACAACACCTACCAAGAAAATACCGAAACTGAATTTGCAATTGAAGAGTGGGATGATTTACGTGGAAACAGTAAATTACCTATTTTCATTCGGGCAAATATTAATCGAGATAATATTAATTTTATACTTTCACTTAAACCTGATGCTCTTATTATTGGACGTGCTATTACACAAGCAAAAAATCCAGTTGAAGAAGCTGAATTTTTCTTGAGTTGTATACAAAAAGCATAAGATTATATTCAAAGAATCATGAACGTTATTGTACCTAAAAAATTTAGATACAATAACGTTTTTCAATTTTTAAGGTAGCCAGTACCTGAGCTTGAATACATGCTTGACCAAGCACTGCAATGCATAACGTCGCCATAAATATCTGAATTATTGATTTCATTTTTGCTCCCCCTAAAAATCAAAGTAATTTCCTAATTGCAATAATGACACATATTGCAAATGAAACGCCAGAGTATTACAACGAAATATCACCATACATCTATTACATAGATACTTTGATCACATAAAAAATCATCCAGCATATATTCTATTAGAGAATATATGCTGGATCTTACTAAAATTACATACCAGCAAAACACACCTATGCTGCAAAAATAGATACAACTATTGCACAACAATCTCTACATCTGCTCTAATCGTAATACGTGGTATAAAAAGTTATAAAAATAAAGGATATGTCATGAAAGATATGAAAATGGTCGCAATGATTGCTGCAGTTTTAGCAATTGTAGGCATTGGTTATTATTATATGAATTGTCATAAAATTGCTTCAGTGAAAATTCAAGCTGTCGCGGTTGATAAAAATGGACCTGGAATACCATCTAAAAGTAATACCATCTCTTACATAAGCGGGAGTGCTGCGTAATCATTTTGAATAACTAATGGTAAAATTCGTTCTTATTAATTAAAAAACAAACACAAACTAAAGTAAGTAAAATAATTTAGTTTTTTACAATAAAAATCCCGGACTTACTATCCGGGATACAAATAACAATGATGATCAAATTTAAAATATACTCGCACTGCTTTTGTTAATTAAAACGATATCCAATCCCAACTCCAAGCAACCCTGCATTAACTGGAGTTTGCCCTGCATCAACACCAAAATTATCAAATTTAACAAATGAATAATCAAAATATAGATCAACAAACAGTGAATGAGGAAGATCAAAAATAACACCCATTTTTGCAATGCCCCCACAGCTCCATTGGCTTTGCAATACTAATAGTTCAGCTGATATCCGGTCAAATGTTGTAAGGTGAGTTGGCTGAACTCCAAGCCCCAGATAAAAATCACCATGCTCAAAAGGCACAAAATATTTAAGACCAAGCGCAAAATTTACTATCGTCATTTTTGTTGGGTTATTAAGCTCAACCGTATTTCCATGTTTAACAAGAAAATCAATACTACCAAAACCATACACATGATCAAAACCACTGCCTACGGTAGCCTCTCCACCAAAATTTCCACAATAATGGTACATATCTCTAAAAATTTCACTCGTCGGAAGAAATGCAGCACCTTTCACTTCAAGGAGTACATCGTGCGCTACGACTGGAATAACCATGCTCATGAATGTTATCAATGCTATCAATTTATTATATGTCATACAATTTCCTATGATTTAAATTTAATTAGGTACAAGATTGCTTGATTGCCCACCAATAACAACTTCAACCGGAGCTGATGTTATTCCAGCTTCATTTGTTCCGGTAATATAATAGGTATACATCGTATTTGCTGCTTTATTATGATCATAAAATGCAAACGTTTGCCCTGCAAATACTGAACCAATTTGGTCAGTTAATGCAGCATCTCTGTAAATTGCATAACTCACTGGTAATGAACTACCAGAAACCGTCCATGTTACCTGATTAACTAATTCAACGCGAGTTAAAAATCTATTTTGAATTTGAGTCCCTTGAGCTTGAATTTCAAATGTTGGCAAGCCAATAACATTGACAGTGTTAGAAACAAAATTAGAAACATAGGCAAACTGACCAGATGGTGAAATGACAATATTTGCAGGAGATTGTCCCACCGCAATAGTTTGAGAAACTACACTATTTGTAGCTGTGTCAATAATATTTACGGTACCTTCTCCCGGCACTAAAATATTAACCGTTCCCACCAGTGTTGCTCCATCATAGACTCCATTTGAACTATATAATGCATTATAATTTGATGCATAAGCAAACTTGCCATCTGGTGTTATCGCTAAACCAGCAGGCTGTATTGCAAGATCAATAGTTGCAGTAATCGTATTATCAGATAAATCAATAACTGAAACGGTTGTTCCTATCGGTATAAAATTATTACTACCAAAATTTGTTACATACGCAAAATTATCATCTGGTGTTATTGCAATCGCAAACGGTCCAGATAGTCCTGCTGGAACTGGCGTTGTTACACTATTATCGCTGGTATCAATAACACTCATTGACCCCGTACCAAGATCGCCATCAACATAATTAATAACATATACCAAAGCTCCATCTGAGCTCATTGCAAGAGCTGCTGGTGCTATACCAACTGGAATTGATGCTCCTACAATTACATTTGTTAATAAATCAACAACCCTAACAGTGGAACCATTTCCACTTGGTTGTGGACTGCCTGCTCCATAATTATTTACATAACCTGTAGCACCATCGGGACTTATTACCATGCCTGAAGGACCGTCAAAACCTGTAATCACAGCTTCAACTGTATTGTCTTCAAGATCAATAACCGTAACGGTTGTAGAATTACTATTCGTTACATAGGCAAATGTTCCTGCAGGATTAATTGTTATTGTGTAAGGTTGATTAAAACTTGCATCAAAAATCGTTGTAACCAGTGAATTATCAGCTAAATTAATGACGGTAATACTATCTAAACCAGATAATTCATAATTATTATTGTTTGCAATATACAAAAAATTACCATCTGGAGTAATTGCCATACCTGTTGGAGTAACCCCAGTATTTATGGTTGCAACCACTGTATTGATTGGAGCTGAGCATGCCAATGTTAAGCAAAATAAAAAGCTAGCTCCAAATATTTTTAATAATTTGAGGGTCATGAATTACACTTTCTTAAAAAAATATTAGAATATTAACGATGTTATTGAAAAATAATTACTGCTAAGTGTCAAGATATTCTTCCCTTTCTACGATCCAAACGTGTTATTTTTTTGTCCTATGTTTTTTACAAAATTTAAGTTTTCTGCAAATAAAGTATTAAAAATCAACACAGTCAGTAAAACTTTCACGGCAATAAAAACATCCTTTTCATAAATACTTTCAATAAAAACTAAACAGTTTATGAAAATAATAAATATTCAAATTATTGCTATGGTAGGAGTAAAACTGCTAGAATATTTTCAGCTAGAAAATTTAAAAACATAAAAATCAAAATAAAAAATATGATTTTTTTGAAAAAAGGAGAAAATAATGAAAAATTTAAATATTACCTTAATGGCAATCTTAATGACTGGAATGGGAAGTAATTTATTTGCGTCTAGCCAATCTAATATAAAAAAATCAAATACAGATGAATTTAATAACGTTTTATCTGCAATAGAATCAATATCAGATGAATATGAAAAATGTTTTGATGAAAAACTAAAGACAGAAAAATTAGAAGATGTTTTGAAAATTTGCAAAGAACCTTCACATAATAAACTTGTAAAGGATCCTACAATCAATAATTACTTAAAAAAGTTACAAGATGCTGCTGTCAATAATAGTGTAAAATTTAATGCAATGTTTAATGAAATCTTATCTCAACTTAAGACTTCTTCACATATAAATCCTACTGATAATCCATATATAAACTTAAATATCGATTCAAATAAAGCAATGCAAGATATTGCAAAGATTCAAACTTTAAACTGGGATACATTTTTTGAATACATTAATAGCTTATTACCATTAAAATAATTGATTAGATTATTGAGTTAGTCTTATAATTTAATAATTATTGCGATCAAGAGAGATAAAAATTGTATAATTTTTATCTCTCTTCTTACTATCTATTCAATAACAAACTATTGTTGATACTGAATCTCATACAAATGCGCAAGCTCTGTACTTGTTGTTGCATCTTGAGCTGATTTATCAGTACGATACTGTACAAATCGCGGAAAACGTAATGCAAAACCTAGGTGATCATCAGTTTTACCTGCTGTATGCAATGGAGACTTCGTAATATCGTCTGCACGAATTTCACACACAATTTCAGGATGCACCCACACATCAGTATATAAACTTTTTGCAACAGAAACATTCTCAAGCTTGTTTGCAATTACAACAGCATCGCAACGATTTTTTAATTGAATAAATTCGATATCTGTCATACCTGTGCCAACTTTTGCAACCGATTCAAACGCATCCGTTTGTTCATTATAAACACCGACTAAAAATGCACCGATTCCTAATGAGGCTCTTCTACCCTGCCCAACGTAATAGCCAAGCACAACAGCGTCGATAGTGTCACCTAATTTTTGCCCTGTGCGACGTTTTAACTTTATCCAATTAAAGTTGCGCTTACCCGGTTGGTACATTGCATCTTGTTTTTTTACCACAAGACCTTCAAGCCCTGCTCCAATCGTCTGCAAAAAATAGTCTTCTAATTGCTGACCAGTAGACACAACTTGTTCATCGATCAAGAAAACATCTGAATGTTTTAAAGATGCAACAACATCACCGAGCTTTATTCTGCGTTGTGCATGAGTTAATCCAAGTGTTGATTCATTGTTAAGATATAATAAATCAAAGAGGTATACACGAAGTGGAATATCGTGGCTTGCTTGCTCAATATTATGTTTGCGTTTTCGCTTTACCGTTTCTTGAAACTGTAAAAACGTATCGGTCTCAAGATCATACCCAATAGCTTCGCCCTCGCAAATTAAATTTTGTACAGGAAGTTGCATAATCTGTTGTGCAATCTCGGGAAACATATTGGACATATCAATTAAGTTACGAGAATAAAATTTGACCAGTGGTACGTCGCCAGTTTTATCAAGGTGAATTTGCAAGCGAAAGCCATCTAATTTTGGTTGCGCAACGCAGGTGCCAAGTTTATCAACAACTTCTTGTGAGGTTGCAAGACGCTCTGCAGCAGATGGACGAATTGGAACACCAACAATTGATTTCATATTTTCAACTGCTGTAATGCCATCTTGTTTTAAATTTTTAGCAACCAAACCTAAGTCTGCACAAAT